>CAJOFV010000059.1 GCA_905233925.1 Paludibacteraceae bacterium | reverse complement strand
GGTTCCCCATCCGTAGAGGTCTATCCATCCGGAATAAGAAGATGAAATTAGCGTGTTGTCGCATTTGGTGGTTCCAATATAGACAGTACCTTTTTCGGCATCGCCTACAAAATCCCACTGGTTTTCTGCAAAACGCCACGTTCCAGACGATGCCTGATACTGTAAGTTGCCCTGCGAGAAAACGACATACTCGCCGTTGGCATTGACGGTAAACTTGCCCTTGAGTGCGCCTTCGATGGCAAAAGCCGTGAGGGCGGACAAGAGAATCGACGAAAGAAGAATAAGTTTTTTCATACGTTATGCGTTATTTAATTTGCGGCAAAATTACAACTTATTTTGCATATATGCAAATATTTTGCCGGAAAAATGATAAAAGTATGGTTTCGGAGAACAGGACACTTATTTTGCTACTTGGAAATAGCAAAATGAAGATTTTTAGGCAAAAAATGGTACTATGTATTGCAAGGTTCTAAAATTTGTAATACTTTTGCACAAAATTTCAAAAACAGTATTATTATGGAACCGAAGAAATTGACAAAAAGCAACAACAAAATGGTTGCAGGTGTATGCGCCGGAATGGCGGAGTACTTTAACCTTGACCCGACCGTGGTACGCGTGGCATACGTGGCGTTGAGCATCTTCTCGGTCGCTTTTCCGGGAATATTGCTGTATATCATTCTGGCACTGCTGATGCCGAACAAAGAGAACGACGATATCCAACGGGCGTAAGCGTGCAGGATTTATGGTTGAGAACATCAAATCACAAATGCGGAAGGGGATATTGGAGTTTTGTATCCTTTCCGTCATTGACAGGAAAGAAGCCTACACGTCCGACATACTGGATGCACTGAAAAAGGCCGACCTGTTGGTGGTGGAAGGAACACTCTACCCTCTCCTGTCACGGCTGAAGAACAACGGCATACTGACCTATCGTTGGGAAGAAAGCAGCGCCGGTCCACCACGCAAATACTTCGGTCTGACCGAAGAAGGCAAACGGCTTTTGGAACAAATGAATGCGGAATGGAAATCCATCCGTGATTCTATACAATTGATAACTGACAATCAATAATCGAAATTATGAAAGAGACAAGAACAATAAATTTGAACGGCCTGGTGTTTCACATCGACAATGATGCATTCCAGGCACTAAACAGTTATTTGCAAGATATCGAACTGCGTCTGCCGGCAGACGAGCGGGAAGATGTCATGACAGACATTGAGGCACGCGTATGCGAACTGCTGCAATCAGCGTTGTTTGCGAAGAACGTGCAAGTGGTTGATTTGCAAATGATTGAGAACATCAAAGAGCGAATCGGCGCGCCAAGCGAGTTCGGAGAAAACAAGCGTCCGAAAGTGAAAGGAAGCACCAAAACGGAACGTAGCGGCTGCGGACGAGTGCTGAAAATCAGCCTGATTGTGCTGCTTGGAATTATTGGCGGACAGTTCATTACCCCCATTCTTTTCAGCATACTTGCAGTATCCGCTAATATAATAGGTATCAAGGAGAGTATGCCCTGGGATGCCGTTTCTATTTTGTGGGCAACCACCTTTGACGGTTTTTTCTGGGGAACATTGTTCATGTATTTATGCATCCTCGTCGCTTTCTGTCTGCCAATTTATGCCATTATTCACACGATAATATCATTAATCCGCTCTCACAGACTTCCCGGCACACGATTCTGGCTGATTACGATTCTCTGTTGGTTTGCCAGTTTATTCCTTTTTGGAGCGACCCTATCTTGGCAGATGAAAACAAGACCTGAATTGAAAATGATAGACAAGATTGTCAACAAAAACAGAGTAGATGCTTTCCCCGATTCGACGGCTGTTGACATTGATTATTTCGACGCAGAAGAGGACGAAGATGATTATAATGAGGACTAAACAAATAACAATGTTATAGCGAAGTTTATAAAAAAATCTAAAAATAATCATTATTCGGTTGCATATATGAAAAAAAAACAGTAATTTTGCGGCGTTTTTCGATAATGATTGTTTTTGGTATGAAGAATCTATACATTGTTGTTGCCTTTCTGCTGTGTTCCCTTATCGCAGGAGCCCAAAATGCGGCAGTAGAAAAGACGCTCCAGAGCAAATACAGTTCCGTTCAATACTATTCGGACTTCAACGGGTGGTATCTTGTGAGTTTTGAGAAAAGCGGTACGACCTACTACGGGATGTGCGACTACAGAGGTAATGTGGTCGTTACCAACGCGACCAAATACAAGCGGCATGATGTCTATATTGAATTCTATCTGCTGGACCAAGAGCAAAAACGGATTCACGACCAGTGGAAGGAGGACATGAAGCAGTATGAAAAAGACTACAACGCCTATGCCAAGAAGAAAGCCGAACACGAAGCGAAAGTAGCGGAATACAATGCCAAATGTGAGGCAGCACGTTCGGAAGCGCAAGGCCGTTACGAGCGCGCCAGGCAACAAGCTATCGCGCAAGCTAACGCACAGAACCAATATAACCAGGCGCTGAACAACTCGACCACGAACACCAATTCGACAGCAGGCATCATCAGTTCCGTCCTAACGGCTGTCGGCGGCGTGGTAAATACTGCAGCAGCGGCAGCAAGCGTGAAGTTTGACCCGATTTACAAACAAGTACTGGCGGAACGCGGTCTGGCTGCTCCGCCTGCCGCGCCCTACAACCCCAAACCGACACAGCCTGTTGAACCGGCTGACGGTTACTACTGGAAAGGCTTCCCCCTCGCGCAGCCAAGCGTTTATACCGACATCGACTTTGCGTCCCTGACAGGCAAAGGCTCTTACGCCGACGCCAAGAAAAACGGCAAGTACGGTCTGTTGGACTATACGCTCAAGGAAGTGATTCCGTTTACCAACTCGGAGAAAGTGAAACAGGGTTATCTTGTTTCCGGCTATTTGCTGCGCGTTCTGACCGGCGGCAAATACGGCGTTCTGGACACGAACAACAAATTCGTTCTTCCTGCCATTTATGATTACATCACCCTGACAGGCGAAGGAACACTCCAGTGCAAGAAAAACGGGTTGTACGGTATGTTCACGCAAAGCGGCAAACAGCTTTTCCCGTGCGTTTATGAGGAAATAACCCCGACGAACGGTTATTACAAGATGAAAAAAGGCGGCATGTACGGTCTGTCTTATATGGACGGCCGCGACTGGTACGCCTGCCGTTATCAGGACATCAAATTCGTCAATGCCGACAAATACAAGTACATTCAGGCACAGCAGAAAAGCCTGTGGGGATTGTTTGACTTCAACACCGGCGAACTGATTCTGCCGTACAACTTCAACGAAATCACCACGATTTCCGACCACGGACTGAGTTACTTCAAAGTAACGAAAGATGGTCAATTCGGACTCTACAACCACAAGGGAACATATCTCTTCCCGTGCGAATACGATGCCATCGACCTTGTTTCCGACAAAGACATCACCTACATCAAACTGCAGCAGAAAGGGACGGTCGGGCTTGCCGATGAAAACGGTAATATCATTATGCCTGCCGGCGAATACAACAGTTTTGATTTCATCCAGCCGCCTTTCCTGCGCATCAAGAAAGACGGTAAGGCCGGTATTTTTGCGCTGTGGGGCGAACTGATTGTGGATTGCAAATACGACAACATTGAATACGACAACACCGGAAACCTGTTCGTCGGAACGATTAATCAGGCAAAGACCGTTGTCGATCTCAACGGTAACGAACTGTTCAAGCCTGTGCCTGATATATTTATCATGGAGCCGCGGGAAGATTATGTGCAAATACGCAGTTTCTACGGCAAATACGGCGCCCTCGATTATACGTCGCACCAGATTTGCCCGCAAATATTCAAGGCTAACGCCATTCCGGGCAAGATTCTGAAGTACCGCAAGAAGAACGACCTTGACGCGCAAAACAAAGAAGCCATCGAACAACGCGAACAGGCAAAAGAAGACTACAACTACCGGCAAGCCGAAGCCCAAAAGAAACGCGCCTCTTTCAGTTTCTTTGCGCAGAACTACGTGGAGCGCATTATCAACCAGTGGCAGCAGAAAGGCGAGTTCGAGAAGACAGACGCCTGGCGTGCACGTGTGAACCAGCAGACGCTGTCACAAAAAGTGTATGCCCTGACCAAGAACGCGCAAGACGAATACATCGAGCGCCAACTGCTCCACATGCCGCCGGATAATATCTCCGTGGTCGGCAAATACGACCCCGATAATGAGACCTTCCGTCTGCAGTCTTCCAACATGCCCGGACAGATTATGCTTGTGCCCGTTCCCGAAAGAGATGCACAGGACTTCCGTGAAAATATCGCCTCTGCCCAGAAACGCCCGACTTACTTCATCGAACACGATTCAATGGCGCTGGCAGAGTACTCCTTCACGCTGCCCAGCGGCAAAACGTACAAGTACAGCAACCAAGCGTCGCTGACATACAATGTGGCGCAGGTCGAGTATAACTTCAACGCGCTGACGTACGACAAGAACGCGCTCGACAACTTCTCCGCGAACGGCAAACAGACCATTTCTTCTTCGCAATTAACCATCGGGCGTTCCGACGTGGATGTCAAAATCCCCGTCAACACCTCCGAGCAGCAGAATACGTTTGTCATCATCTTTGCCAACGCCAACTACGACGAGGCTCCCAATGTTGAATATGCGTACAACGACGGCGTTATCTTCCGCGACTACTGCACCCGCACGCTCGGTATTCCTATTGACAACATTACCTTCAAGGAGAATGCCACGCTCAGTAATATGAAGCGCGAAATCAAACATGTGGCGGAAATCGCCAACAGCGATGTATATAGCGGGAACGTCAAATTCATCATTTACTTCACCGGCCACGGTCTGCCCGACGAACGCTCCGGCAGCTGTTACCTGCTGCCTTCCGACGGCGTCGTTGTGGATATAGAAAATACGGGCTACAAAGTGTCCGAGATGTATGACATTCTCGCAGGCATCAAGGCGGAATCGCTTGTTATTCTGGATGCCTGCTTCAGCGGCAAGACCAAAGGCGGTAGTGCTCTGGCAACAACCAAAGGTGTCGCCATCAAGCCTGTACGCGGCGTTCCGGGTGGCAACTGCGTTGTAATGTCCGCAGGTGCGGCACAGGAAACGGCACTGCAGTACACCAAAAAAGGACACGGGCTGTTTACCTACTGGATTCTCAAGAAAATCCAAGCCTCACAAGGAAATGTGACCTTAGGGCAGTTGTACGACTACGTAAAAGAAAACGTACAGAAAACAGCCTTGCGCGAAATCAAAAAGCAACAAACTCCAACCATCCAGTACGGTCCGCAAGCCGCCAACTGGAGAAACAGGAAACTGAAATAACCGACCTATGCTCATCAGCGAAATAAAACAGATTTTGGATGGTATCGCCACGGTGGACTGCCGGACAGAAGAGGACGTTGATATTACCTTTCTGCTGACGGATTCACGGGAAGCTGACAAGTTCCAAGTCCCCAAGAAAAACATGTTGTTCTTCGCCATCAAGACCGAAAAGAACGATGGCGCGAAATATATTGACGAACTGTACGCCAAAGGTGTGCGGGCGTTTGTGACGGGCGATAGCATCGCAGCCGGCGGAGTCAGTACCACGGCATCGTGATAGGCATCACCGGCTCGAACGGCAAGACCGTTGTCAAGGAGTGGCTGTACCAACTGCTCAAGGATGACTACAACATTACCCGCTCGCCCAAGTCGTACAACTCGCAAATAGGTGTGCCGCTGAGTGTGTGGCAGTTGGGAAATGAACGGGGAACAAAGAACAAGGAGCAACAAAAACCGAACCTTGCTATCTTCGAGGCGGGCATCTCGCAGCCCGGGGAAATGGAGAAGCTGGAGGCCATTATCCGTCCGAACATAGGTGTGATAACGTATATAGGTCCAGAACACGGCGAGAACTTCGAATCCATTGAGCAGAAACGCGCGGAAAAGATGAAACTGTTTGCACGCTGCGCCACCATCATCGAAGACCCGACACACCAGAATGCACGCACCTGCGCAGCGGTTATGCGGGCACTCGGCTACGACGAAGAAACCATCAGCCGGCGGATTATGCAACAGACACATGAGACTGTGTTGGATGTTCATTTGAATGCGCTCATACATAATGTACGCTACTTCCGCAGTTTGCTCAAGCCGGAAACGAAACTGACGTGCATGATTAAGGCATTCGCGTACGGAGCAGGCAGTATTGAGGTCGGACGGGCGCTGCAGGAATCGGGCTTGGTGGATTATTTTGCTATCGCAGTAGCGGATGAAGGCGTTGAACTGCGCCGCGCCGGTATAACGCTGCCGATTATCGTCATGGATCCCGAAGCAGCGGCGATGGATATTATTCTCGAGAACACGCTCGAACCGAATGTATATTCATTCGAGTCTCTGGAAACCGTGCGGCATGCGGCAGAAGCAAAAGGACTGGAGCACTACCCCATTCACATCAAAATAGACTCGGGCATGCACCGTCTGGGCTTCTACAGAGAAGACATCCCTGCGCTGGCAGAACAACTGAAAGCGACCAAGACCTTGCAAGTGCGTTCGGTGTTCTCTCACCTCGCAGGCAGCGACGAGGCGTGCTTTGATGACTTCACAATGCAGCAAATACGCTACTTTGACGAATGTGCCGAGGCGTTGAAAGCGGAACTTAGCTATCCGGTAATGAAGCACATTCTTAATTCTGCGGGCATAGAGCGGTTCACGGATTATCAGTTTGACATGTGCCGTTTGGGCATCGGGCTGTACGGTTTCTCGTTTGCAGGTGCGCCGCTGCGGAACGTATGTTCGCTGAAAACAACCATATTGAGCGTCAAGACCGTAAAGAAAGGCGAAACCATTGGTTACGGGCGTCACACGACTTTAGCGGAAGACCGCCGTATAGCGGTTATTCCAATCGGCTATGCCGACGGCTTTGACCGGCGTTTCTCGAACTACGGCGGTGAAGTGCTTGTGCGCGGCAAGCGTTGTCCGGTAGTCGGCAACGTATGTATGGATCAGGCGATGATTGATGTTACCGGCACAGACGCACAAGTCGGCGACTACGTAGAAATATTCGGCGACCATATTTCCTTGCAGGAACTTGCCGACAAACTCGGTACTATTACCTACGAAATTCTAACCTCCGTTTCACGCCGTGTACAACGTGTCTATTCATAATCTGACCATCGGTTACAGCGAGAAAGTTGTGCAACGCGATTTGTCGTTTGCTTTGGAAGCAGGCGAAATGGTGTGTATGCTCGGTCGCAACGGCTGTGGCAAGAGCACGCTGTTGCGCACGCTGGCAAAGTTGCAACCGGCTCTCGGCGGCACGTTCGACATCGCAGATGTGGCTGTTGTGCTGACCGACCGGCTGTCACTGGAGAACACATCCGTCCGAGAAGTGGTGGCTTTGGGAAGGTACCCGTACACATCGTTTTTAGGGACACTGACCGAGGAGGATAACCGGATTATTGACGAGGCGATGAGGCAAGTAACGGCAAACGGACAAACGGACGAACAGCGCTTGTTTAATTCGTTGTCGGACGGAGAGAAACAGCGCGTGCTGATAGCCAAAGCGCTTGCGCAACAGACGCCGGTTATTCTGTTGGACGAGCCAACGGCACATCTGGATTTGCCAAACCGTATATTAGTGCTGCAACTACTTCGCCGCCTGGCACATGAGCAGGAAAAGACCATCCTTATCTCGACGCACGAACTGGACCTTGCTTTGCGGCTGTCAGACCGCATATTACTGCTTTCAGACAACGGCGCGGAACTCGACTCCGCTGCCAACCTCAAAGCAAAAGACGCTTTCACCCAGGCGTTCGGCATGAACATTTTTGACCTCAAGATATGAGCACTTACGACCAAATCATCAAATCCCTTCAGGCTGGGCAGTATGCGCCGGTTTATCTGCTGTGCGGTGATGAGCCGTACTACATAGACCAAGTGTCAGACTGGATAGAGAACAACGTCCTGGATGAATCCGCCAAGGCGTTTGACCTGACCGTTGTTTACGGACGTGACCTGCAAGGAGCTGACATAGCTCCTGCTATCGGGGCAGCACGCGGTTTTGCGATGTTCGGCGGACAGAAAGTGGTCATTGTCAAAGAGGCACAAACCATCAAGAAATGGGACGCATTAGCGTTGTATCTTGACAACCCGCAGCCCTCCACCCTGCTCGTTATCTGCTACAAGTACGGCACACCGGACAAGCGCACAGCATGGTGGAAAAAAGCGGACAAACAGGGCGTGGTGATGGTAAGCGAACGTCTGCGGGAGTACAAAGTGGAAGAATGGATTCGGAATTACCTTGCCGAGCGCGTCAAAGGCGAAGCGGTCAGCATAGACCCGAAAGTGCCAAAACTGTTGGCGGATTATTTGGGTTCGGATTTATCTGCGATAGTAAGCGCCGTGGACAAGCTGCTTCTTGGGCGGCAAGAAGGACAAAAAGCCATAGATGCCGCGTTAGTGGAACGGAACATCGGTATTTCAAAGGACTACAACGTGTTTGAGTTGCAGGACGCTCTGATTAAGGGCGATGTGGTGAAAGCAAACCGCATTACGCAGTACTTTGCGGACTCCAAAGACCACCCGATGATAAAGGAATTGGGTATTCTGTATAACTTCTTCGCAAACCTGATGGTTTATCATTATCTGCCGGACAAGAACGAGCGTACAGCCGCTCCGGCGCTGGGCGTTAATCCGTTCTTTGTAAAGGACTACGCCGCGGCAGCAAAGCGTTATCCCGCAGGCAAAACTTTCAAAATTATAGGTTACTTCCGCGAAACAGACGCGCGGCTGAAAGGCATCGACAATCCTTCCGCCAAAGAGGATGATTTGTGGAAGGAACTGATTTACAAAATTATGCATTAAAAAAGGCATGTATGACCATGCCTTATGCTTTCTGACGGCTTGAGCAGCCGATGAGCACCCGATGAGCAGCCGATGAGCAACCGATGGTGGCTCGTTGGCGGATAAGCGGGTTACGGATTTTGGAGGAGGATTTTTTCTCCCTTGTCGGTTACGATAATGCCGCGGTAGGTTTCGTCCACAGGCTGACCGAGGAGGTTGTAATACCTCACAGTGCCTGCCTCACGGGCATTTGCCTCAATAAGCACTACATCCGTTCCTGACTTGGCGGGAGTGAGGAATACGCCATCTTTCTCCATGACGATGTCCCCACCCTCGTTGCGACCTTTAACGGAGTAGTTATACGAGGAGTTGGGTTTGAGTTCGGTAATGTCTATTTGCATGGTTTCGGTCGTACGCACCACCGTGTCGCGGTGCAGAATGGGCATACGGTGTTGCGGCGCATTAATGCCGTCGTTAGAGATTTTCCACTTGCCGTCCTTGTATATGACGTAGAAGTTGCGTACAATAGTACCGCCTTCTTGCAGTGTAATCTGGTATTTATGCTTCTGCCTGGCAGCCTCGTCGTCGCCAATCAGCTCTATGCGAATAGTTGCCCTGTCGGGATAAATACTGTCTTGCGGAACGGACACCACCGAAGTAGCCTGCGGGCTGGCATATATTTTATAAATCCCAATCGCTCCGGACGGTTCTCCTGCTACGTTTTTCCAATAGCTACTGGCCTTATATGCCGTAACAGCAGCTTCTGTGGGCACATAAATGTTGATATATTCATTCAAACAGAAAGCCGGTTGTACCAATACCAAGCCGTCATAATCCACTCCTGTCGGCGGTGTTGTGCGGCTGCAATAAATATATACATCGCTTACTCTGCCGAAATTATTGGCGAAGAGCGTGTCACCCATTGAAGCTACGCTCTTCGGCAGGGTCAAAGATTCCAAATTGACCATGGTATAAAATGCATTATTGCCGACGCTCAGGACGCCATTTTCAATAACAACGTGGTGAATCGTGTGCGCTACATCATCCCAGGGTGAATTTGTTTTATAAACGGGAATCGGAGATGTAACGTCCAGGTGCGACTTAAAGTCACCCATTCTCGGAGCAGCAACCGGGCTGCCTGCATAAATACGAAGCACGGAATCACCACTACTGGTCTCTAAATCCGCCATTACGGAAGATGCGAATTGTCCCGTGGTAGCATCATATATGCCACAAGGGCGCGGCCAGCCGGTGGTTGCGTAACCGGAAGTTGTGACAAGCAGTAAGAGCGCCACGAGAAAAAGGTGTAGTTTTTTCATTGTCGCAGTGTTTTAATGTTATTGTTTAGCCAGTTCCGCCGCGGTTTTGGCAGCGAGGCGGGCGTTATTGAGTACGAGTTGGATGTTCGACGCGAGGCTGTCTCCGCCGGTAAGGTCTTTGACCTTTGCGAGGAGGAACGGCGTCGTTTCTTTGCCGTGTATGCCGAGTTTGACGGATTCGGCGACGGCTTCATCGATGGCTTTGTTAATGACATCAGCCGGCATGGCATACTCGTCGGGAATCGGGTTCGTGACCAAGATGCCGCCTTTGAGCCCCATGTCAAGTTTGGCTTTGAAAGCAGCCGCCAGTTCGGCGGGCGTGTCCACGCGGTAATCTACCTTGAAGCCGCTGTGAGGCGTATAGAAAGCAGGCAGTTCGTCCGTGCCGTAGCCAAGCACAGGAACACCTTTGGTTTCCAGGTATTCGAGCGTAAGCCCGAGGTCGAGAATGGACTTCGCGCCTGCGCACACCACCATCACGGGCGTTTGGGCAAGTTCCTCGAGGTCAGCGGAGATGTCCATTGTTGTTTCCGCGCCGCGGTGAACGCCACCTATGCCACCGGTAGCGAAGACTTTTATACCTGCCATCGCAGCAATAATCATGGTGGTCGTAACGGTTGTAGCGCCGTCCGCTTTGCGGGCGATGAGCACCGGCAAATCGCGGCGGGAAGCTTTGGTCACTTCGTGGCCTTTCTTGCCGAGATATTCAATCTCTTCGGGCGTGCAGCCGGCTTTGAGTTTGCCGCCGATGATGGCGATGGTAGCCGGAACGGCGCCGTTGTCACGGATGGTTTGCTCCACCTTGAGAGCCGTTTCCACATTCTGCGGATAAGGCATGCCGTGAGAAATAATGGTTGATTCGAGCGCCACTACGGGCTTGCCTTCATTAAGTGCCTGCTGCACTTCAGCCGATGTTGAGAGGTATTTGTTCATATTTGGTGGTTGTCATTATTTTCGTAGGGTTGTACAATGTTTCAAATTCATCTTTAAGGTTCGGGTTAACGACGGACGGCACTTCAATGGTCGCTTTGGAGGCGAGCAGTCCGTATTTGGCAGTATTCGGGAAGTCCACACCTTGCAGGAAAGCATACGCCACGCCTGACAGGAAAGCGTCTCCGGCGCCGTTGGTATCCACCACTTGTTTCGGCGGAACGGGCGGGAACGAATACTGTGTAGGGTCAACGAGTTCGAGTTGGAAGGGCGTTCCCGAGCAGAAAACGCCTTCGCTGCCCAAGGTTATATAAATATTGCTAACGCCCAGCTCGTGAATCGCCTTGCAGAGGGCGGGAAGGTCTTTTCCCAAGTCCTGTCCGAGGATGTTCTGCGCCTCGATACGATTGAGTTTGAGCGTATGTAAATGCGGATTATGCGCCTGCGCGAGCGCGTCTGTTATGCGGGGGGCTTTCTTGCGGGAGACTGTGTCCGCCATCATCGGGGCGGTGCAGTTCTCCAGGAGCCAGACCATTGTTTCGACGGGCAAGTTGGCGTCAAAGAGCACCAACTGTGAGTTGTTGATATGTTCCAGACGCGGAGCCAAAAACTCCGGCGTCAGGAACATTTCTATAATCTCGACATCAGCCGCTCCGGCTTGCATTTGTCCGACGGTGTTGTTAATACACAGGAACATCGAACTGCGAGCGCCTTTGGGGGTGTCGCTCAAATGCAGGTCAAAGCCGAGCCGCTTGCACTCCTTCTTCGCCACGTCGCCGAGGTAATCGTCTCCGAAGAGGCTGATGAACTGAATGTGTTCGCCTAACAGCGCGAGGTTATGTGCATAGTTTTTCCCCACGCCTCCAATACCCATCGTGATGTGCGACGGGTTGGAGTCGTGAGCCACAAATGCCGAAGAAGTTGCGGCGATGATGTCAATATTTGTTGCACCAATGACGGTTATCACTGCGTTTAACGTTTAAGGTTTAACGTTGAAGGGTTAGAGCAAGTGATAAGCAACGGTCAGACCGGCCATAACGATGGAAACCATCGACATGAGCTTGATGAGGATGTTGAGCGACGGACCGGATGTATCCTTGAAGGGGTCACCTACGGTGTCACCCACTACGGTAGCCTTGTGGCAGTCAGAGCCCTTGCCGCCGAAGTGGCCTTCCTCGACATACTTCTTCGCGTTATCCCAAGCACCGCCTGCATTTGCCATGAAGACAGCCAGTACGAAACCGGTAGCCAAGCCGCCGATAAGCAGACCAAGCACACCTGCTACGCCCAGAACGAGACCGGTGAGAATAGGAACAACAATCGCGAGAATAGACGGGAGTAACATCTCATGCTGTGCGCCTTTGGTGGAGATTTCCACGCAACGAGCGTAGTCGGGATCAGCCTTGCCTTCGAGAATGCCCTTGATGGTTTGGAACTGACGACGCACTTCCTCCACCATCTTCTGTGCGGCACGGCCTACAGCGTTCATCGTCAGAC
>CAJOFV010000058.1 GCA_905233925.1 Paludibacteraceae bacterium | reverse complement strand
CGAGATCTCGCCCATCTGCGTGCGGAACACAAATCCCTCAATGCCGATAAAGTCGCCTATATCCAGCAACTTCTTGAACACCACATTGTACATCTGTTGCTCAACGGTGGTGGGCTGCTCGCCTTCGGCTACGGGAGCTTGGATATCATCGCGGCTGACATAGACTTGGATTCGTCCTTTGCTGTCTTGCAGTTCGATGAACGAGGCTTTGCCCATGATGCGCTTCGACATCAGTCGCCCGGCGATGCTCACAGCATCACCTGTATGCCATACTCTCACTTCTGACAGCGCAGCGGTCTCACTTCCCACAGCGTCAGCGGTCTCACTTCCCACAGCGTCAGCGGTCTCACTTCCCACAGCGTCAGCGGTCTCATCTACGAAGCCCGCCTTAATATCCGTCGAGTAGCCTGTTACTACATATTCCGCCGCAGGGTAGGGGTTCACACCTAAATTCCTGAGTGCCTGCAAACTCTGCCGGCGTACTTGTTCTTGTTCTGATAGTTCCATTATAGTTCGTTTATTTATTATTCGTTTTGTCCTAACCTTTTAACGTTTCGATGCAATCGAAACCATCTTAACTGTTTAACGTCGCGCAGCGACCCCCTTAACGTTTGCGCAGCAAACCCTTCAGCGCACATTTTGCAAATTCGCTACAAAGTTACAAAAAAATTATGATATTTGCAAGTTTTTTTGTCTTTTATTAAAAAAAATATGATATTTGCATTTTTTTACACCTCTTATTTGCATATTTCCGAAAAATTTTGTACCTTTGTAGTGCCTTATGTGCAAATTGCAACGAGTTGTGCAAACTTTAACAACAAAACACGAATACAAGTTAACCAAAATTCTTTACAAATCTTTTTTTTCTATGAAAAAGAAATTCTTTTTTGCAGCCCTTGCCGCGTTGGTATTGATCGGCTGCGAGCAAAAGCAATCCGAGCTTGACATCAATCAGGCTCGTACGCAGAGTCCTGCCACCATCACCGGTAAAGTAACGTACAATCCCGGTGGCGAGAACAGCAAATCCGTTGCTGTGGACAGCGTTGAGGTTATCGCTCTGGTGAAGAACACCGTGTATAGTGCCGGTGCTACAGGCGAAGCCCGTTTTATGGCACGGACTGACGCCGAGGGAAATTATTCGATTAACATCCCATGCGGTCAGAAGGGAATTGCTGCAACGGACGTACGTCTGGTAACATCGCCGCTATTTGCTGACTTCACGGATGTATCCACCGGCGTGACATCCAAGGTGTGGTACAATGTGGCAGGCAATGGCAAGAACCCCTCAAAAGACCTGATCATCGGGGCTGTGGAGATTGTTGATCTGGAGATGCTGCCGGAGATTGCGTTGAGGAATTATGTCGGCAAGGCTACCGTGATCGGTACCGTAACCTATGAAGCCGGTGCTGTCAAGAGCGGTTCGGAATGGGTGGTAGGCAATGTCGCTTACGTTGGCAAACTCACCGCAAAGGTTGTTTATAACGCCGGTACGGACGCTGAGATAACCAAGCAGTTCGACCTCGTGACCGACAAGGAAGGCAAATATACGCTTGAGATGCCCGCCGGTGACAATGCCGTTACGGCTGAGTTCCTGACGGAGTTGTTCGTGGCTGACTATACCGACCCGAGCGATCTGACCAAACCTGTTGTGAAGAAAGCTACCTTCGTTCCGGCATCGTTCAGCCAGGCTGGTATCGTTCAAGACAAAATCTATACCTGCGACTACACTATCGCTCACGACCCGAGTCTTGACGAGAATGACGAAAACCGCGATTATGCTGTCAAGATCAGCGGCGTTGCCAAGACACGTGGCGAGAGACGTACTGACAATGATGTAGAGGCTGTTGACGCTTATCTGCCGTTCGATGTTGTTGTTACCGTACAAGGTACGGACGGACGCAAACTCGCATTCGAAACCAAAGCTTCGACATCCGACGGTAGCTTTAACATCAGCGCACGTTTGTACAACGCATGGGCTGACCAGAACTTCACCGTCATCGCTGAAACAAAGCAAGTGATGACTTCCGAGTTCAAGCACTACTATCGTCAGTATTCCGGTTCGTTCGATTATGTACAGTTTGCTGAGGATTATTGGTGGAACTGGTCAAGTGAGCAGATCGAATCGATGTGGTCGTTCTCATGGAAGACGCAGAACCTCGAGGGTATCTATCCCTCATCTTCAAGTCCGACTGTTGTGGCAGGTAGCAAGGAGCGCCTGTACAAGGAACTCGTCATCAACGATATCGTTGTTAACTTCGACCCACGCGAACCGAAGAAAGCAATGGGGCTGTGGTATAACAGTGACTACAACACCCGCAATGACAAAGATATTGACGGCCACTACACGCCGTACTCAATTAGTGCACAGGATTTCGCCGGTGATAGCCGTATCTATGAGCACGACAAATATGTCAGCAGCGATGTCCTCGGATGGGGCTGGACGTACGGATTGTGGTAATTCATGAGTTATCCATTATAACACAATTGATTTTATAACCAATAACTCGTATGAATATGAAAAAGCTCTTAAGTATATTGTTTGCCGCAGCATTGGCAGTACCAATGTTCGCCGAGCGTCCGACGCCCGAAGAGCGCGCCAATGCCGATTACTCGGCTTGGCTTCCGCAGGCGGGAGATTTCTCCGTGGGCTTCAACTTCGATCCTATTGCCACGTTTGTCGGCAACATGTTCAATAATACCGTCGGCAACAATCTGGCAGCCCCTGCAGGACAGACCTTGACTGACCGTTTCGCCGGTGGCATGCCGCACATGGCATCTATCATGGGTACGTATATGGCTACCGACAGGCTCGGTATTCGTGCCAATATCGGGTTGGCTATCTCCACCCGTACTGATCGCGCTTACGTTCAGGACGATGCCGCTAAGTTCTTCAACACGTATAGCACGCTTGAAGGCCTGGATCGACATAAGAAACTTGACCTCGGGGCATCATTCTCTGTAGGCGTAGAGTACCGTGTCGGCAAACGTCGTGTACAAGGTGTGTTCGGCTTGGGCGCTACCTACGGCTTCTGGGGAATCCGAAAGGATAGCTACTCCTACTACAACGCCATCACTGCCGGTAACCAGAATCCTTCACAGGCCGGCTTGGCGGGCACGTACATCAATCCGAAGTTCGCTACCGACTACAGTTTCATCGACAATCCCCGTCTGCTCGAGATGTCAGGCGACGTAGGACACAGTCATGTGGCGGGTATCTACGGATCGGTCGGAGTAGAGTGGTTTGTCGCTCCGAAGATCTCTCTGGGTCTGAATGTCAACCTCTTGCTTGACTATCAGTGGACGGCAGCACGTACCCAGAAATGGGAAGGCTGGAACAATATCCTGCGCGAGCGTCAGGAGATCACCATCCACGACACTGCCATGCAGGACGGATTCACCTTCACTACCGACAATATCGGTGCCAACCTCTACGTTGCATTCTATTTCGGCAAGTAAAAAAGGTCTGTAATTTGGCAAGTTTTATCCACAGCAGCCCGCGCCCCGGGCTGCTGTTTTTTGTGCACTGTTCACATAATAGATCTTAGAGTTAAAAAGTTCGGAGTGCAAATTCAAAAAAGTTCGGATTTTACTTGCAAATGTGAAATAAATTTAGTATCTTTGCGCCCGATTTCGCAAAACATGAAAAATAATCACTAAACTCCAAATAATGAAACGTACTATAATTTTCTTTGCTTGGCTGTGTGCAGCCGCTGTGCTGACGGCGGCGGAGATGCAGCCGATTTATATGGAGACCTTCGACCGCTGTATCGATGCCGAGGGCGAAGATTACGGCTACACAGGCGGTAACGACAACCAGTGGGGTGGAGACATCGCCAAGGCTGTGGTGATCTACCAGGACAGCCCCGAATGGTCGTTCACCTACTGCAACGGTGCGTATCAGTGTCTGAAAGTCGGCACAAGCGCAAAACAAGGCTCAGCCACCACGCCGGCTATCGAGTGCGTGGGCGAAGCGGTGCTCACGTGCCGCGTTGCGCCGTGGGAGGGGGATTCGATTTTCACAATCCATATAAGCGGCGGTACAACCAACGACGATACATGGTTCGAACTCCCGAAACATAAATGGACGGACATCACGGTGCATATATCCGATATCCAAGGCAGTCTGAAGATCACGTTCAGTTCGGTAGCCAAACACCGTTTCTTTCTGGATGATGTGTGTGTGCGTCCCGCCGATCCTGATGCCGGAGCTATACGTACCGCCGAAGGCAGTTCGCTGGACTGGGGATTGATGGGCAGCAGCTACAGCGCATCCAAACGTGTGTTGCACGTCACCGGTACGAACCTTTCGGACGACGGCATCAGCCTTGAGATGGAAGACGGCGAACCCGAGCTGTTCAGCCTCGCCTACGACAAACTCCCTGCCGACGGCGCAGACCTGGCTATCGTCTGCCGCGAAGGAGCCGGAGTAGGGCAACATGGCACGTTCCTCTACATGCGTGGCACAGACAAAACGACAGGAAAGATCATCGGGAAACGTGTGATGCTCCTGTTTGAGGTTGTTGCTGTTGACTTGGACGGTGCTGGCACACGCCCTAATCCTTATACCTGCGGCGATGTGATCACGCTCGCCTACAACGAAGGTACAGTGTGGTCGGATACGTACTATTGGGTGACGGGATATGTGCTGGGCGGCGTGAAACGATATCAGAACCAATACGACGGCATCAGTCTTGAGGACAACCTCTCGCTCGTGATTGCCGATGCACCCGACGAGACGGATGACCACAATTATGTGCTGGTGCAGATCAGCCATGAGGCTCGCGCTGCGTTGAACGTGGTGGATAACCCCGAACTCATCGGTGTGCAGGTTAAGGTCGAAGGGCTGCTGCTCAATGACAACTACAGTCCGCTCTATCTTGGCAAACCCGGTGTGCGCAATGTGAGTGCACTGTCGCAATATTGGCGTCCGGCAAAGGACAATCTTGACGAACAAGACCCGATGAACGGCACGAACGATCCTGATCCCGAGACTTCTATCGAACAGGTGGATGCCGATCCCGTAGCAACCGGGCGACCTGTCTTCGACCCCTCGCAGCCCTATTATACATTGTTTGGCGTCCGCGTGCAAGGCAACGGCTACCACGGCGTAGTTATTCAGAACGGTTATACATTCATTCGATAATATGAAAAATCAACTCTCAATTGTCAACTGTCAACTATCAACTGTCAATGGGTAAGATTCTAATACTGCCATTGCTGTGTTGGGCAGTGGCGGCGAGTGCGCAGAATGCGGGAGCACTCCCCGGTGTGTTCTCGGTGGCTAACGACCGGCAGGTACAGTTCTCGCAAGGCAACCTGCAATACCAGCCGTCAACGGCTACGTGGCGGTTTGCGGGGCATCAATACGACATGATCGGTGCGGCTAACGCCAAGATCTCCGCCTCCTATACGGGTTGGATCGACCTGTTCTGCTGGGGCACGGGCGTTAATCCCGCATCGTCAGCCTCCGACTACCGCAACTATACTACCTATACCGAGTGGGGCGCTAATGCCATCAGCAACGCCGGCAACCAAGCCGGACAATGGCGCACGCTGACGAAGGACGAGTGTGTCTATCTGCTGCTCACCCGGGAGAATGCAGCCACGTTGTGCGCCTTGGGCAAGGTCAGAGGAGTCTGCGGATTGATCCTTCTGCCGGACAACTGGCAAACGCCGGAAGGTGCATCGTTTGTGCCAAGTTCGAAGAAAGGCTTCGTTAAGAAAAGCACGTACTACAAGAGTGCGCAGCAGAACGGCTACTCGCATAACGTCTATACTGCCGAACAATGGGCAGCGATGGAGTCAGCCGGAGCGGTGTTTATGCCGGCGGTAGGGTATCGTTGGGGCAAGGAGTTGAAGCACACCGGCACGGACGGCTGCTATTGGTCGTCAACAGCCAACGAGGAAGATAAGGCGGAGGCGTATAACGTCGATTTCAGTGCCGGGTATCTTGGTGCGCGCAGCCGTACGGGGCTGGGCTTCGGACAATCGGTTCGGCTCGTCTGTCCTGCCGGCAAAGCCGCCAAACCCAAACGCAAACCCAGCATCGAAAGTCTGGATACAATCCCAGTACCGGCAACCGTGCGTCCCTACAAACCCTGGTTGCAGAAATCTATCCTGTTCTGACGTGCCGGCATAGCGAAATGCCGAAAAATGTGCAATAGTGTGGATTTGATTTTTAGCGGCAAAAATGAACAAAAAGTATATATATACTATGTATATATATAGTATAAGGTAAAAAGTTGAAAAATGTGGGATTTATCTTATGGTTATCTTATGGTTATTTTGTGGATATCATGTGGTGAGGGTGCGATAACGAACCGATAATTGTCCGATAATGGACCGATGTAGGCGTACGTTTTTAGCTTTTGGAGTGGCTTGATAATTATAATGACATAATAAGAACGCTGACCTCTTGTCAGCGTTCTTATTGAATAGTTAGTACGACATGCTTTGAATGGTTTTATAGCATTTGTTAACGATTAGTACAACACGCTTTGAATGGTGGATAGTGAACGGTCTGTATCAATAAACTTCCCTTCATAACTACCTGAATCAAATTCAATCAAATCTACCAGGGTGTACCATGTTTCGTCACCAACTTTAACTTTATATGTGACAAAATACCCGGTGTAAGAATCTCCCATCATCTGTTCGTTTAAGCACCAATCAAGCATTTCAACACTTTTGAGCTTCTCACTTCGTGATGCTTCTTGAATGCCGAAAATCGCATGTGCAATTCGCACACCGTCATCCAATCCTACTGTTTTATCATAAACATTGATCAAGACACTATCATCCTCAGCATGAGTCGGCGCTAAAAGCGCAGAACAGGAAGAGAGCAAAAATGTGCATAGCACACATAATGCGATAATAATTCGTTTCATTCTGTTGTTGTTTTAGTTCGTTTGCATATTCTTAAAGTGCGTTTGCTAATATTATGCCAAGAACAATGAATGCGATGAATCCCCACGACAAGATGAGTTCAAAAATCTCAAGACCTGATTTCTTGGCGTTGGGAAGAGAGTCGAGGACACCATATATCTCCCACACCTTTTCATCGGCCTTCAAAAGACTTTTGGCACCTGTCACATTTGCAAAAAAGCCCATAAAATCCTTATATGTGTACAATCCTCCTAATTTCAACACCTTTCCATCGGGAGTAGTAAGTTCGTATAATCGGCCAAGTGCGGGTTGCAACAATAGCCTCCATCCTGTTGTCCGTCGAACTTGGAGATCGTTTATTGGAGAAGAGAACTTCCGCCCGTCGAATCGAAAAATTCGAGATACAGAACATCATCCTCAATTTTGAAGATCTTAAGTCCATTAAACCCAGGCTTGTTGATCCATTTCTCACAGCCTGCTTCAAATAGTACATTTTCCATAACTTGTATGATTATAATTTTCGCCTACTCACTTTTGGCTTTTCGGCTTACTCCGTTTCATATATAACGATTAATCGTCCAAATTTCCAGTTATTGAATATAGGATGACTTCACCTTGATCGTTAATAAAGTTATAATTTTCTCCTATATATCCGGGACCAAAGCCATATAGCTCATTTTGTTTTTGATGGTTTTCTACAAGTTGGTTTTCATTTGCAAAATACTCGTAGAGATCTTTCTTATCATTTTCGCTGAATAATTCTGATGTGAATGAGCTTAGATCATAGTTGAGCACAATCATAATCTTATCGTCCTCGGTCAACCTCTGATTCCACTTTCCTTGAATCGTTGCGAAAAATTCCGGATCTTGCCAACTTACTTCGTAACATTCATACTTGAATGTTCCATCTTCCTCAAATGTAATAATTGCCGAAGGAAAAATAGCCTCCTGAATTTCACCTTCAACTTCATACACGTAAGGAGAGCCTTCTACTAACGAACCGTCCTTCTTGTTGTTGCACGACGTGCAAAACAAACATGCAAATGCCCAAAGCATTGCAAGGAATAATAAATTCTTTTTCATAACACGTGATATTTAATGATATACATTTATTTCAACAAATTCCTTGCTTGGTACAATCTATTTATAGTTTCTGCATCCAGATAACTGAGTATTTTGTCAAATTCCTCAACAGAGCATAAAAGCCAAACTATCCTTTTTGTCTCGTTTTTGGGTGATGTAACATCCTTGTTTATCGCCATAGAGCATTTTCCTTCATGAACATAGAATTTGGGCGTAAAGTATATATCTTCTGCGACCTCTAATTCCTCGGATTTAGTCCACCAACCGACTAACATTTTAGGGAAAGTATATGGGAACTCCTTCTTTGTCTCCAAAATATTGTTTTCCTCGGCTGTTTTTTTCCATTCAACATATTTATCACGGACTAACAACAACGTATCCTTGAAATGCGCCAAGTCTTCACTTTCTATAGCCAATTGAGCTCCATTTGTGTTAATTACTACAATAAAGTTTCCATTTTGAGGATCGGTTGCCAGAATTTGGAATTGATAACCACAAGACGTATAGGCGCCAATAAGTTCCATTTGTCCTTGCACCATAATACTAACCAAGCATAGTATCAATGCTGTACATAGTTTTTTCATAATATTACCTGTTGGCGGAATTAAAAAAAAGTGTTCTTTGACTTAAAATAGTTGCAAAAAAAGTTGCACAATTCGTTGATTTTTAGTAACTTTGTATTGCCAA
>CAJOFV010000057.1 GCA_905233925.1 Paludibacteraceae bacterium | reverse complement strand
GTCGGCGGTTTTCTTGGTCGGGTCTTGCATACGCTCGGACGCTGCCATCGAAACCGAACGGAACTTCTGCTGACGCATCTGAGCGGCAGTAGCCGCCTCGGCCGTCTTGAAGTGCATCTTCCAGTCGTCACGGGTCACCGTGAACTTCGTGCCGGAACGTTTCAGTTTCGCAAAACCAACCTTGTCACTTTTCTTCAACTTGCCGTGGAGTGCCTCCACCGGTCTGATATAATCTGCTTTTGCCATAATCTTTTAACTTTAAACTTTCAACTTTAAACTTTCAACTTTTTACTTTTTACTCGCGTCGTAGGTTTCGATTGTCTTGGTGGTGATAACGACGCTGGTGTCACCACGCTGAATGTACTTGCTCTCATTCGTAATCGTACGAGTGACGTTACAAGAAGAGAGGGCTAATGATAAAATGATCGCGGCAAAGCCGCTCAATGATGCAATGATGCATTTCATGTTAGTTGCCTCCTACTTTCTTGTACTCCTCGGCGAGGATGTAGCCGTTGAGGGTTTTGTACTTCTTCTGGGCTTCAAAAGCCGTGCGATAAGCCGCTTTTTGCTCCGGCGTGAGCGCCAGCAAGGCATCGTGCGCCGCCTTGAATTTTGCCTGTCGGGCGAGCTCCTCTGCCGTGAAGGGCTTGGTTCGCGGATTGCAGATTTTGACCGTGTACTTGGTGCCGTAGCGCTTGTTGGCGAAGTACGTGTCAGAGTGCATGCAAACCTTACCGGACAGGGTCTTGAGGATGTCAATTGGTTTGAATCGTGCCATAGGTTTTAGGTTTTAAGGTTAATATTCGTGTTACTCTCGAGAGGGTCTCGAGAGGGTCTCGAAGATAACAGGCGGTGATCAGGCGTCTGTATCAGTGGCTCTTCCGAAATCCGGTGCAAAGATACGTCAAACAAATTGTGTTTTGCAAATTTTTGGGCAACTTTTTTTCAAAAAAATGCAAAAGTTACAAAGTTACAAAGTTACACATCTTTGTAGCTTCAATATTTGGTCATTATAATAATATAATATATTATATTATTATAATGGGGATTTTAACAACATACAATTTTGTGTAACCCTGTAACCTTGTAACCTTGGGGACTATCCAAGACGCTTCCAGTGACCGTCAGAAATCTTGTCTATACGACCATTTGTTTTCCATCGGTGCAGAAGCACTTTTATCGAGTTGGACGAGACGCTCTGCCCCTTCCTTGCCCGCAGTTTAATCAGGTCTGCCGTCGTGAACTCCTGTGGCAGCAGTTCAACAAACTCGTCGCTGCACCGCGCATCATTCCATCATTCATAAATCCATCATTATAGACCTGCTCCATCTGGTTCCGGAAGACGTACTCGGCGACCCACTCGGCGAAGGAAGCGACAGTCTTCGTGTACTTGCGGTTTTCCAACAGATAGCACAGCATCCCCGCGCGGAAACCTATTACTCCAGCACGTCTGTGTAGATGTCATATCGCGATATGCGGCGCATGAGTAGTGAAAAAGTGTGCAAAGGTACAACATTTTTTTGGACCGTACAAATTTCGCCGATTTTGGCGATTTTAGGATTTTTCGTAAAAGGCTGATAGTCAGCGAGTTGTAAAAATTAACTTGATTATCAGCAAGTTAGCGATTTGCTCCCTTGATAATCAGGGAGTTACGAGCACGCCGAAAAGAGGTGCAAAAAATGCCCGAAAAATTAACTTTCTCAATATCAGCGAGTTACAAAGAAAATGCACTTTTTTCTTATTTAGGAAATATAAGAATAAGAAAAGCGGGAGTCATCCCGCTTTTTCATTCACTCATTCATTCGCTCATTCCTTCAAAGCCCTCATGGGCGCCGTTGCTCTGGCGAGACCTGGCCATTACGTATTAATTGCCCGTGCGGATGAATTGTAATGCGCGGTCGATTTGGTTATCAGTACCTGCACCCTTGTTCCAGGTAGCGGCATCAAAGGAGATTTCGATATCCGGCGTCACGCCATAACCCTCAATGATTTCGTTGTCCAGCGTGAAAGCCACTTCCTGGGGTATATAACAGAAGACCGGCGTGATGTTTTGTTCTCCGACATATCCGGCGTAGTTATAGGTGTAGTCTTCCTTGGGTGAGAGCGCACAGAATCCACCGTGTGTACGCGTGCCGATGAGGCGTGCGTTATCAAGCACCTTCGCGCTATAGGCGGTGTGCTCGCCCATGCTGACAGTAGCACAGTTACAGAGCACTGCGATTGGTTCCGTCACCGTTGCGTGCTCGGAAGGAAAAGACGGTAATGTCTGCGGCATAATCGGCGAGTAGTCGAGCCTTCCCGTACCACGTTTGTAGCGTGCATTCGATTCGTGCATGCCACCTGTGGGCACCAATGCACCAATGACCAGTTGGAAATCCGCCAGCAGACCGCCTCCGTTGGAGCGCACATCAATGATGACACCTCCGAGATCACCGGCAGCATGGTGTTGCTGAATGGCGTCAAACCACGCACTCCAAGTATTGCGTATGCCCGTAATAATAGCGAGTGCCGTTGAGTCGGCATCGGGGAACTTCTGCGCCGCCATACCCGGATGGACATAAAACAAGAGCGAGAAATGATTAAATCCGAAGTAGGCGATATTGCCATCGAAAAGCGCGTAGGTAACAGTCAGGGGATTATCCAAGAAGGGAGCATAAGAGTATGACGAATCGACATCGGTCGTTGACCACTTCTGGTAGGCCTTGAGTTTGCCGCTTGTTTGGTAATAGTCCAGAACGGGTTCCTTGCCTTTCACAGCCGCATACTCATCTCCCCGTTCGCGCAGAACACGCATGCGCCCCGGGCTCGAAGTAACGTAATTGCCCGTTTGATGGTTCTGCAACTGAATGGCGAGGTGTCCGTCATGCAACGGTGCGACCACATCATCCAGCAGCGCCTTGAGTTGCTCATCCGTTACCGGAGTTTGCTGTTCGTCAAGCGCCTCGAATTTCGGCAAATAGGCATCATATACCTTGTCCCAGTCAAGTCCATTGTCGTACTCGAAGTCCCAAAGGGCATAGTTGGCACTCATGCCGCGCCACATGACCTCGAACTTGGCAGCGTAACTGTTTTTCGCTTCACCGAACGCCATATTATCATTATAGACATAGCTCAGTACCTCATCACTCTTCTGCCGGCATCCCGCCAAAGCGAGCGCACAAATAAAGAATAAAATATATCGTTTCATACTGTCTCCTTTCGCTATTAGAAAATATAACTGATACCGGCTTGCAGTCCTACCGTAGTGTGGTAGCGATAGTCCTTCTGGTGCTCCATATACTGCTTGGTGGCACTGATGACGCTGTAGTAGCACAGGGCTTCTATCTGTGCCATTCAGTGGGGGTGGAACTTATACTCGATTCCCAAGCCGCCGGTGTAACCGAAGTCACCGCGCTGGTCTTTGAGGTCACTAAACACGATTTGTTCGCTGAAGTTATGCTCCTCCGCACTGATGGAAGCGTACTCCTGTCCTGAACGGTTACCGGTCAGCCAGGCGCCGCCATAGACGCCGAGGTCGACGAAGCCGCGAACCTTCTGACCTCCGAAACTGAAATTGACTGTCACGGGAAAGAGCAGATAGTTGTTCACATAGCATACATCCAGTTTGTCCGCATATGCACCGCGCGTATGACGGTAGTTACGCTGCGCGAAGTACGCCCCGGCACGCAGCCCGAGCCAGTCGAAGAAGTTATACTGCGCCGTCAGGCCTGCCGTTCCGCCCCAACGCTCGTCAAAACGATAATCGGTAGCGTACTGTTTGTCCACCGAATAGTGGTTCCATGTGGCGCCGCCATTAACGCCCAATCGCCATTGAGCCTGAATAGTAACGGCCAATGGCGAAAGGAGCGTCAGCGCCATGAGAAACAAGATTTTTTGTCTCATCACGCGTAAGTTTTAATTCCAGTCTTCGCTTGTAACCTTGCCTGCTGCATCGTACTTATGCACGAAGCTGAGAGGATTGTGTTCCATAATCGAACTCACAAGGGCGTCTTTCTTGGCTATCGCCATCTCCGTGTGATTACCGAACTCGGGTTGTTCCTTCGTTGATACAGCAGCTCCTTCAGCATTGATAGCGAAACTGGCGTATTTGAAGTGGAAGTCCACCAAGATTTTGTCGTACTTGGATTCATCCAGATTTGCCTTAACAGCAAGATTCCAGTGGAAGCCGAAAGTTGCAGGCAGAGAAGCGCTTTTGACTTCCTTCTTCCATTCAGCGGTAGTCACCACTTCGTTCTTTTTGTTGCCGTTCTCATCGTAGTAGTCGAACGAGATGTCGCACATCTCAATGGTCAACGGGTCAAACTTGGCTTGGAACTGGATAGCAGCCGCTACGGGCTTGGTGTCCTGAGTCTTCGGCTCTTCAGCCGGTTCGTTTTTGTCTTTACAACCGGTCATTGCCAAAGCAGCAACGCAGGCTACAAGAGCCATAGAAAAAATCTTTTTCATTGTGATAAAATATTTGATTGTTAAAAAATCAGCAATAACACTTTCGCATTACTTCGGGGCATTGAGGATAACCAAGCCGTCTTTGTCCTTGTCGGGATCGGCAGCATTGAGGATAACAAGGCCGTCTTTCTCCTTGTCAGGCTCGGCAGCATTGAGGATAACCAAGCCGTCCTTGTCCTTTTCAGGCTCTGCGGCGTTAAGAATAACCAGACCATCATCAGGGTCGTTGAGGATGACAAGCTTGTTAGTGCCCATATCCGGTGCACTTATCGTAACGGCACCTGACTCGTCGGCATCATCAGCAGAAACAGAAACTTCAGCCTGCACAGGAGCAGTAGCCGTGGTATCAGCCGCTTGGCCATCCGCCTGACAAACTCGCGCCTGGGATGCCATTGCTCCCAGTAACAAAAGGGTTGTAAAGAGAATTTTTCGCATAATTGTATATTTTTTTAAAGTGTTATTCAGAATGAGGGTGCAAAGGTACGGTATTTTTTTCATATATGCAAATATATGACCGGAAAATTTGCGGATATGGGAATTTTGTAGTACTTTTGCGGCGGAATTGCGAGAAAGTTCATGCAAAAGAAAATCAAACCATACGTACTGCCGACGGCAATTGTGCTCGGCATCGGTTTTCACCGGTGGCTGGGAATGATTGGCTTCGTGACACCGTACCTGATCTTCGTGATTCTGCTGCTGACGTTCTGCTCGGTCAAACTGACCAAACTGCGTCCGTCATGGCTGGAAGCGTGCATCGGGGCGTTTCAGGTAGTGTTCAGCATCGCGGGCTACTGGGGCGTATTGCAGTTCACGCACAACGAGATTCTGGCGGAAGGCGTGCTGATAGGGATTCTGTGCCCTGTGGCGGCAAGTGTGAGCGTGGTGGCGTGCGAACTCGGGGCGAAACGCGAAACGGTGGTCAGTTATACGGTGGTCGGCGCACAGCAGGCGATGCCGTTCTGGGTGTCGTTCTGGCTGATTCTGCGGAAGATTGCGACCGTTCTGGCACTGCCGTACGTGGTGGCGCTGCTGCTGCAATGGTTTCTGCCGAAAGTGAATGACGGCATCGCGAAATACAGGGGTGCGGCGTTCTATCTGTGGGCGACGGCGTTGCTGCTGACGCTCGGCAAGACAATGGATTACATCGCGCTGCAAGGCAAAGGGAATGAAACAACGATACTGTGGCTGGCGGTTATATCGCTGATACTATGCGTGATACAGTTCACGGTCGGGAAGCTGCTCGGCTGGCATTTCGGCGATACGATTGCAGGCGGACAGCTGATGGCACAGAAGAACTCGGCAATTGGGATATGGATGGCGTGCCTGTACTTGCACCCGCTGACGTCGGTTGTGTTAGCGTTCTACTCGATTTGGACGAATCTGTTCAATTCCTGGCAGTTATGGTATTATCCGCGGGTGAACGGATGAACGGGTGAACGGGAGAACGAAGGATGTGGGCATTGTGGGCAATATTATCGGCGCTGTTCTTGGGTGTGTATGACATCTGCAAGAAACGCAGTCTGAGCGAGAACTCGGTCGTGGGCGTGCTGGCATGCAGTGTGCTTATTTCCGCCGCAATGCTTACTCCGGCGCTGTTCACGGACGTTGTGCCGCATGTGGATGTCCGCAGCCATGTGATGATCTTCATCAAGTCGCTGTTAGTGCTGTCCTCGTGGCTGTGCGGCTATATCGCGATGAAGAATCTGCCCATCTCCATTGTTTCGCCCATGCAGGCATCCCGACCGATGTGGACGCTGCTCGGAGCGCTGCTGATTTTCCACGAAAGCCTCAACGGCTGGCAGTGGGCGGGCATTGCCGTTACGCTCGGGAGCGTTTTTGCGTTCTCTTTCTCCGTCCGGCACAAAGGCTCTGACCAGCGCGGCAAAGGATATTTTTACATCTTTCTTGTGCTTGCCATCTTGCTCGGCGCATGCTGCGGACTGTACGACAAACATATCATGCGGACGTTTGACCGCAATGCCGTGCAGGTGTATTACACGCTGTATCAGGCGATTATGATGGGTGTCGTGTGGGGAATTACGGCATTGCGAGACAAACAAACCCTCGCGAAGTTCACTTGGCGTTGGGAGATTGTCGGGATATCGGTATTCCTTATTCTGAGCGATTACGTTTATCTGAAAGCCTTGAGCGACCCCGACAGTTTGATTGCGGTGGTTTCCACCATCCGGCGTGCGGGAACGATTATCCCGTTCCTGTACGGGATAATCATTCTTCGCGAGAAACAAATCCGTGCCAAAGTGCTCTGCCTGACCGGCATTCTTCTCGGATTGGTCTGCCTGCTTATCGGGACGCTGTGATTACAGCGTTTGGCCTAATGTGGTATAGGTCTTGCCATCACGCTCGATGGACTTCACATACATGCGTATCGCCATTTCGCCAGAGATACTCGGCGAAGTGAAAAATCATATCCTCGGTCATGAATACGACGTTTTCCACAAGTCTCCAACCTGCCAGTTGACGGACGTACAGGCTGAACGCGTGAAAGCACTCGCAGAAGTGCTGTCCGCCATAGCACAACATGACATGAACGAGCTTCTGTTGCGTAGGCAGATGTTGCAGATTCAACTCGCCATAGGCTATGAGTTTATCCATTATTGCCGCCGCGAAGAGGACAAACGGTGGGACAAGACAAAGTACGTGGACGTATATAACCGTTTCACTGACCTCGTCGTGGCGCACTACAAGGAAAACCGGAATGTGAACTACTATGCTGCGTTGTAAATTATGACCAGCAGTATTTTACGAAACTGTTCTGCAAACTGAGCGGCGTGTGTGCCAAACTGCTCATGGACGCACACCCCGAACAAACAATAAAGGAAACCGCGTATGAACTCGGTTTCCCGACCACTGCGAATTTCTGCCGTTATTTCAAGCGCGCCACGGGCATCTATCCGCAAGCGTATAAAGATATGAAAAAAGAGAGCAAGTAGGCCCATAAAACAAAGAACCCCGAAGAATTCTCTTCGAGGTTCTGAAAGTGGCGGCTACCTACTCTCCCACAACACGCAGTACCATCGGCGTAGCTGAGCTTAATGACCCTGTTCGGAATGGGAAGGGATGGGACCTCAG
>CAJOFV010000056.1 GCA_905233925.1 Paludibacteraceae bacterium | reverse complement strand
GTCTGCAAAACATCGGCTGGCAACTCAAGGGCTTCTATTCGGACGAAGGCGGACAGGTGCGCGAAATGCTGCCGCTGAACCTGCAAATAGGACTGAACTACCGCTTTGCGCATGCGCCTATCCGTCTCGGACTGACCATCCACAATATTCAACGGTGGAACCTCGGGTACGAACATACGAACCTGCTGCAGGACGAAACGACGGAAATCAAATGGCACGACATGCTGTTCCGGCACACCATCTTCTTCCTGGACGTGGTGCCGAAAAGTGAGCGGTTCTATGTGACGTTGAGCTATAACCACCGCCGCCGCGCAGAGATGAACATCAAAGACCACGGCGTGCTGGCCGGCATAGCCCTCGGAGCAGGCGTGCGGGTATATAAGTTCCGAATCGGTTTCGCCATGACACAGGCAACCAAGAGCAATTTTACGTATCAGGCAAGCTTCGCCATAGACATAAACAGTTTGTTGAAATGAAAAAGATTATCGTAGCAATTGACGGCTATTCGTCGTGCGGCAAATCGACGATGGCAAAAGCGCTGGCACAGTACGCCGGATATACGTACGTTGACACCGGTGCTATGTACCGCGCAGTGGCATTATACGCGTTGGAAAACGGCCTCGACGAGCAGCAGACCGTGGCTGCGCTGCCGGAGATACATATATCCTTCATCCACGCGGCAGACGGACAGCACGTGTGCCTGAACGGCAGAGACGTAGAGACGAAAATCCGTACGCTCGAGGTCGGCAACAAGGCGTCGCAGATTTCTCCGGTGAAAGCCATCCGGCAGTTCCTTGTGGCACAACAACAAGCTATGGGCGAAGCAAAAGGCATCGTCATGGACGGACGGGACATAGGCACCGTCGTCTTCCCGCAAGCCGAACTGAAGCTGTTCCTCACCGCGTCGCCCGAAGAGCGCGCCAACAGACGGTTCAAGGAGTTGCAGGAAAAAGGCGAAAACCCCGTGTATGAGGAGGTGCTGCGCGATGTGAACGACCGCGACTACCGCGACACACACCGCGCCGAATCGCCGCTCCGGCAAGCACAGGACGCCGTGGTGGTCGATAACACAGACATGACCAAAGACGAGCAAATTGCACATATACGGCGAATCTTTGATGATTATATCAATCGATAAAGGCTCAGGCTTTTGCTTCGGCGTGACAAGCGCCATCACAAAAGCGGAAGAGGAACTTGCGAAAGGGCCTTTGTTCGTTTTGGGCGACATCGTGCATAACGGACAAGAGGTCAAGCGGCTCGAAAAAAAAGGATTAGAGACCATCGACTACGACGACCTGCGGACGCTGCACAACGTGCGGGTGCTGCTACGGGCACACGGCGAACCGCCCTCGACCTACCACATCGCACAACGCAACAACAACGAGATAATCGACGCCACCTGCCCCGTCGTCAAGAAACTGCAGGAACGTATCAGGGAGACCTATCAGGCGCACCGCGATGCACAAATAGTTATCTACGGCAAGGCCGGACACGCCGAAGTAATCGGCTTGCAGGGGCAGACCAACAACACGGCGGTTATTGTGGAAACGCCGGAGGACATTGCAAAGATTGATTTTACGCGGGACATCTACCTATTCTCGCAGACGACGATGTCCATAGAGGGTTTTCAGAAACTTATTGATACCATCCGGCAACGCAGCAAAAAGAACTTCGAGTTTCATGACACGATTTGCCGGAACGTGGCAAACCGCGTGGCAAACCTGAAAGCGTTTGCGGCGGAACAAGACCTCGTGCTGTTCGTGGGCGGAAAGAAATCATCGAACGCCAAAGTGCTGTTCGAGCACTGCCGCGAAGCCAACCCGCATACCGTGTTTATTGAAGGACCGGAGGAAATAGAGGGGTTAGAGGTTAAAGGTTACGGGTTACGGGAAGATATGAAAATCGGCATCTGCGGCGCAACCAGTACGCCGCTGTGGCTTATGGAACAATGTAAAAACAAAATAGAAAATGGACAAAACTCCGACAATCGGCGTTCTCACCTCGGGAGGTGATGCGCCGGGCATGAATGCCGCCATCCGCGCCGTGACGCGCGAAGCCATCTGCAACGGCATGAAAGTTAAAGCAATCTATCACGGCTATCAGGGTCTGATAGACGGTGAAGTCAAAGAATTCCAGACCCAAGACGTTTCCGGAATCATCCAGCGCGGCGGAACGATTATCAAATCCGCCCGATGCGCTGAGTTCCAGACACCCGAGGGACGCAAGAAGGCGTATAAGACGCTCCAGCGCGAGAAGATAGACGCGCTCATCGTTATCGGCGGCGACGGCACATTTACCGGCGCACGGAACTTCTCCATGGAATACGACATCCCCATTATCGGCCTGCCCGGCACGATTGACAACGACCTGTGGGGCACAGATGCAACCATCGGCTATGACACGGCGCTCAACACCATCACGGACTGCATTGACAAACTGCGCGACACCGGCGCTTCGCACGACCGCATTTTCCTCGTTGAAGTAATGGGACGTGACGCCGGTTTCCTGACACTCAACGCTGCTATCGCGGGCGGATGTGAGGCAGCGATTATCCCCGAGCGCGCTCCTGTTCCGGAGCAGATTGAAGAAGCCATCAAACGCGGGCAACGCAAGTCCAAGAACTCATCGATTATACTTGTGCAGGAACATGCTTTCGAAGGCGGCGCAAACAAAGTGGCTCAACTCATCGAACAAGTGCACCCCGAGTACTCGACACGTGTCACCGTGCTCGGTCACTTGCAGCGCGGCGGCAGTCCCACAGCGTCCGATCGGATTTTGGCATCGCGTATGGGCGTGGCTGCCATTCAGGCACTTCTGGACGGCCAGCGCAATGTAATGGTGGGTATCCAGAACGACGAAATCACTCTTGTGCCGCTGAACAAAGCCATCCAACAGAAGAAAGATATCAAAGAAGACAGTTGGCACGCCATAGCGACATTGTCCTTGTAAGATTTGAAGATTTGAATAAACTAAATAATGAAAGCCTTTTTCTTTGACCAGGACGGGATACTGTATGACTCTATGCCCAAGCACGCACGTGCTTGGGCGGAAGTTATGCAGGCGCACGGATTCGACTTTACGGAAGAGGACGGTTTCATGAACGAAGGACGCACAGGACAAGATGTCATCCGCGAAGCGATTATGGAACTGGAGAACCGCGAAGCCACCGAGGACGAGATTTGGGAAATCTACGAAGAAAAATCCAAAGCGTTCAAGGCGTTGGGCGAAGTAGAGCCCGTTGAAGGCGTGGTGGATGTACTGCGGTTCCTCAAGAAGAACAAAAAAGAAATCTGGGTCGTTACAGGCAGCGGACAGGCATCCCTGTTCGATAATCTGAACACGAAAATAGGTCCGTTCTTTGACCGGCAGCGCATGATTACCGCCTTTGACGTCACGCACGGCAAGCCCGACCCCGAGCCTTATCTGAAGGCGTGGGACAAGAGCAAATATCCGAAAAAAGACTGCTGTGTGATTGAAAACGCGCCCCTTGGCGTACGTTCGGCGAAGGCAGCGGGACTATTCACCATCGCGGTCAATACGGGACCACTTGCAGACATCGCTCTCTGGAACGAAGGTGCTGACCTCGTTTTCCCAAATATGTCAGAATTACTTGACTGGCTCAAAAAAGAAGCGTCCTCCCGATAAACAGGAGGACGCTTTTCGAATCTTCGAATTTTCAAATCTTCAAATTCTTACTGGTGCTGCTCGCGAAGCAGGTCGTTAACGGTCTTAACGGGATTGAAGGTCGAAATGGGCACTTCAACAAAGATGGTGTTCCAGCGGCTCATCGCACCGTTCCAGAGTCCGGGCAACTCCAATGCAAGGAGCTCTTTGCCGTCTTTGGACTTCTGCGAGATAAAGCCGGTCTTCGGATCCACATACTTCGGCAGGTCGAACGGTTTGCCTTCGTAGTTGCGGATAGCGCATACAAGGTCAACCGGATTAAAGTGAGTAGCCGTTGCCATGAGGCTCTTGTCCTCGATTTGGCTGGACTCCAGAATCTGCTTGGAGATGGTGCCGTCCTCTTCGCGTACGAGGAACGGACCACCACCAGGCTCGCCGGTGTTCTTCACTACGCCGCAGACACGAATCGGGCGGTTGAGACGTGCACGCTCTTCGTCGCTGAGGTTACCATTCTTGAGAAGGTCAAAGACGCGCTTCTGCTCGGTAACAAGCACACCCGCAAGGATTTGTTTGTACCGTACGGTGTCTTTCTTGAGTTTGTCGGGCACGACGTTGTCGATGTTCTTGATGAACACAATGTCAGCGTCCTGCTGGTTGAGATTCTCAATCAATGCGCCGTGTCCACCCGGGCGGAAGAGCAGTTTGCCGTCCGCTGTACGGAAAGGTGTGCCATCGGGATTAGCGGCGATGGTGTCGGTGGAAGGCAGTTGCTCCGAGAAAGATACTTCGTACTTCACGCCGTACTTGTCCTCGAACTTCTTGAGGTGCTCCGCGATATGCTGACGGAAGAGCGGCAGGTGCTCGTGCGAAACGGTGAAGTGGATGTTTGTTGCGCCAGTGAGTGCGCCTTCTGCCAAATGCTCTAACGCGGGCGTGCGCGCGCCATCGCGATATTTATGGAATAGCAGCAGACCTTTCGGCAGTTTGCCGTAAGCCATGTCTTCTAACAGATAACGAACAGCCTCCTGACCGGACTTGCCGGCGAGTTGGTCGCCAAAAGCGAACTTGTCGATGTTTGAGAGGAACTCCTTGATGAAGGGCGTTTCCACGCCGTTGTCCAGATACTCGAAGAGGTTCTTGAACATGCGGCTTGCAGCACCGGAAGCGGGCACAAACTTGAGAATCTTGTGGTTTTCCTTGCAGTACTCCTGCCAAGCGGCGATGTACTGCTCCTGCTCGGCTTTCTTGGGGGCAAGGATGCCGTCTTTCACCGACGCAGCGGCAACAATGTCAAGGCTCGGAAAACCCGTGCGGAAGCACTCCAACTGTTTTTCGGCTTTCTCTACAGAAATGCCACGTTGAGCGAGTTGCTCTAAATCAGCTTGTGTAAACATAGTAATAGATTTTTGTGGGTTAATATTGTTACGGTCTTTTTGACGAAGGCAAGAGACGGTTAATGTGGAAGGCGAGGTTTTGCTGGAAGGTCAGCGGTTCAGCTTTCGCGTAGGCATAACCGTTCTGGGTGAGGTTAACCACCTTCAAGTGACGGGCGATGACAAGTCCTGTCATCGTGATATTACACTTCTGCGCGACCTGCTGCCCGACTTGCGAAGCGAGGTCGATCTGATAGTAAATGATATCGCCGCTCTCCACCAAATCGGAATAGTGCTTGTTGAGCAGGTCTTGCGTAAGTCCGTTCATTGTCTCGCCAACCGAACTGGGCAGACGCGAGTCGTAGAAGTAATAAATCTGCACAGAGCCCATGTTTTTCAGGGGGTTCTTGTGAATCTCAGTGCTGTTGCCCGAGGAAAGAGCAAAAAGCATCAAGACGTAATATAAAAAAGAGATACTCATGGTTATTTACGATTTTATCATTTTATCATTTACTCATTTTCTCATTTACTCATTTTCTCATTTATGCTTCTCTACTGCGACGAAGTCGTAATGGATATGCTGCCCCATTTCGGCCACCATATAATAGGGTTTTTCAACAGGGTCTTCCATCGCGTCAACAACAATATATGTCACGCCGCCGTAGTGAGTGATTTCGCGGCTGTGGTCATGTCCCGACCAGTACATGTCCACATGATATTTGGTCAGAACAGCCGTAATGTCATAGGTTTCCTCCATCGAGTAATTGGACGTGTGTCCCTGCGAATCATCCTGCTTGAACATGTGCGTGTGGGTGAAGACGATAATATGGCGGTAACCCTCTTTGGACTTGCGCTCCAGAGTCTCGCGCAACCAGTCCAGCGGCTTGACACCCAGTGTTCCTTCGCCCGAGTCAAGGCAGATGTAGAGGTCAAGGAGTTTGCCAGTGGATGTACGGGTGTCGAACCAGTAGGTTGAAGTAGGAACAAAGCGCTTGTAGTTCTCCCACTGGTTGAAATAGAGGTCGTGATTACCGACAGCAAAGAACATCGTATCCTTGCCTGCGGGGTATTTTGCCGCGACTTTTGCAGCCGCGTTGAAGACGCGTTCGTGGTTATTGTTCTCGTTCACGAGGTCGCCCAGATGAAGGGCAAACGGACACTGCAGGTCGGCTTTGTAATGGTGGAGAAAGGTCTCCCAGTTGTAGGTCGTTGAATCCACGTGCGTGTCTGTGCAGACATACACTTTGTACGTCTCCGGCACGATTATATGGGCGTAACCATGTGCTTCGTTATATACCATCGACTCGTCATAACGCTTGTCGGCACGGACACTTGAGCCGTTAAACATGCCTGCCATGTCGTAGTTGGGGTTACAAGCTGTTGCCAGCAGCAACAAACTGATGAGGGGCAATTGATATCTTTTCATAGCGCTTAAAATCTATAGGTAAAGCCTGCGCGGACAGTTGCCGCGTAGAAGGCTGCATTTAGGTGAAACATGCCGGTCGGCTTACATTCGGCATCCAGATGAACACGCCAGTGGTCGTCTATATCGTAGCGTCCGCCGAGCGCGAAGAGAAGCTGCCACATACGCTCGAACTGGAAGTCGTCGTAGTTGGAAATAACGGCGTTGATGTTCCAGTTGCACGCCTGCGGGCGGCAGAACACTTCCAAACGGTACAACAGATTGAAGGGCTCAACATTGTATGCCTCCTCGCTGTTCCAGTCGCGGTCATAACTCTCCATTACTCGCGCGTACGAGCCTATTTGCACGGACAGGTAATCAAAGCGCCAGCCAAGAGACAAGGCCGTCACCAAATCCATCTGGTTCGCGCGGAGAACGGCTTTATAGAGCACTTCGGTATCAAAGAACATCTCGCCGACGGGCAATTGGAACTTCGGACGGAGAATAACACCTGCGGTATAAACGTTCTTGAACGAGGCCTGGAGGTTAATGTTCATCTCAAAGTGTTTGTTGATAGGCAAGAGCGCCTGTGCGTCGATGTTGGCGAAGTGCCCCCAGGACTTGTTGTAGGCATACTCCACCCTCGCCGTCACGGAATAGCGCGCCTCGGGGAGCACCCACTTGGTACTGTCTGCGGCACGGAGGCCTAAAGCACAAGGCAGCACACATAAGGTCAATAAAAGTTTTTTCATATCTCAATGATTGTTAGTCCGGCGCCGCCTCTGTCGGGGTCGCCGTCGTGATAAATAATCTCTCCTGCGTTGCGTTTGCGCAAGGCTTTGTTGCGATCTGCGAGGTGGTCACGCACGATTTGTTTGAGTGCGCCGGTGCCTGTGCCGTGAAGAATTGTGACCGTTCCGGCGTTGACCATGATCGCGTCATCCAGATAGGCAATGAACGTCTCCAGCGCCTCGTCTGCCCGGTAACCGCGCAAGTCCAGCGTCCGCTCGAAGCCTAACTTGTGCTGACGGATGGTGTTCACTACCGAAGGCTGTGAGGACGGCAGCGATTTCGCTATCGGCTTGAGGTCACGGAAGTCACGGAGCACTTTCTTCTTCTCCGGCGTGTCCTTTTTGGCCGGTTTTTCCGGCACGACCTGCTGTTTGAGTTTCTCGACTTTCGCGCGTGCCTGCTGCGTCTTTGCCTTGTCCGCTTTGGCTTCTTTTATTTCGCGGATGGTGATGGTAGCGTTGGATTTGGCAAGCAGTTCCGCCGCCTGTTCGTTGGCCTCCGCGATGATTTCTTTCTTCTTCGCCTTCAATCCCGAAATCTCGTTCTCGTAGTAGGCGATTTTCTCTTCCAGGTGCTTCTCGCGCTGCCGGATGTTCTGGCGTTTGTTCTCCCAGTAACGCTTGTCGCGGGCGATGTCCTGCAACTGTTTGTCGTAGTCGATATGTTCTTCGCCGACAAGGTCTATCGCCCGTTTGACGATGGTCTCCGGCAGTCCCGTCTGGCGCGCAATCTCGATGGCAAAGGACGAGCCCGCCTGACCTATGCTGAGTTGGAAGAGCGGCTTGAGTTGCCCGCGGTCGTAGAGCATGGCGCCGTTCACCACGCCTGCGGTCTGTTCGGCAAAGTGCTTGAGGTTCGTATAGTGCGTCGTGACCACGCCCAGCGCCTGCTGCTCATTGAGGGTCGTCAGCACCGATTCGGCAATAGCACCGCCTAACAGCGGCTCTGTGCCGGAACCGAACTCGTCTATAAGAAACAGCGTCTTCTCGTCCGCAAAGCGCACGAACTGCCGCATGTTGCGCAAGTGTGACGAATATGTCGAGAGGTCGTCCTCAATGCTTTGTTCGTCGCCTATATCTATCATCAGGTTGTCAAACAACCCCATTTTCGTACTTTCCTCCACCGGCACAGGCAGCCCGCACTGCAGCATGTATTGGCAGAGCGCCACGGTCTTAAGACAAACGGACTTGCCGCCGGCGTTCGGGCCGGAAATAACCAGTATCCGGTTTTCTTTTGCCGAGAGGCGCATATTCAGCGGCACAACCTCTTTGCCTTCCTCCTGAAAGCGCATGTACAGGATAGCGTGTCTTGCGCCGCGCAGGTCTAACAGCGGCTCTGGCACAAACTCCGGCGCGATGGCATGCAGTTGTTTTGCCAACAGGGCTTTGGCGGTGATAAAATCCACATGCGCCAGAAACGCCTGCGTAAGCATAATCTGCGGAATGGAAGGACGAATCTCCGCTGTGAGGGCGTGCAGGATACGCAGCCGTTCGCGGTTCTCTTCCGCTTCCAGAGCGCGGATGCGGTTATTGGCTTCCACCACCTCCTGCGGCTCGATGAACACGGTTTTGCCGGTGGCGGATTCGTCGTGCACAATACCGCCTATCTTGCGCCGTGACGCTGCCGGAACAGGCAGCACCAGCCTGCCCTCGCGCAACACGGGCGAAGCGTCTTTCTCCAACAATCCTGCCGCCTGTGCACGGCGTAATATCGCTGCCACGGCGCCGGATACAGCCCCTTGCGCCTGACTCAATTCGCGGCGGATTCTGTGCAACTCTGGCGAAGCGTTGTCTTTCAGCCGGCCGAAGGGGTCTATTGCCTTGTCGATGAGCTGCACAATGGCACTCAACTCCCCCTCCACGCGCATCTCGCGGAGCGGCAAGGTGCGCAGTTGCGGAAAACGCAAGGGGTCAAGATTGAGGAAGAATTTTTCCAGCGCCGCCGTATAATCCAGGCTCTTGCGCAGGGAGAACAGCTCCTGTTCGTCCAAATACAAGCCTTCGACGCGGACGCGGGTGAGGGATTCGCGCAAATCGTTTATCTCGCCGCGCGGGTACTGGAGCGAAGCGTCCGAGAGCACATAGAGCATTTCTTCCGCTTCGCGCAGACGGTGCAGAATAGCGTGATAATCCGTCATGAAGGTCATTTCGTCCACTTTGCGGCGCCCCAATGACGAGGCGCACAACTTGTTCAGCTGCTCGCGAATGACCCCAAAGTCAATCTTTTCTTCTATGTTCGACGGATAAAACAAGATTATTTTCTCATTTACTCATTTTCTCATTTAGCCCATCAGGCGGACGTCCGTGACCACTTCACAGCCGACATGTTCATTGAGTTTGCGCACCAGATCGCGGCGGCATTCGAACAACTGCGCCTTGAGTGCGGCGCTGCTCAAGCGCACGCGCAGCACGCCGTCTTTCAGTTCCACGCTGCGTGTCAGACGCGCGACCATGTCCCCCATCAACGCTCCCCACGAAGCCACCACTTCGCGCTCCATCAGCGGTTTCTCCAGGCCTGACTCACGCAGGTACTCCGCCAACACGTCTCCTATGGCTTGCGCCTGTTGCCGCCGCATATTACTTGCTCTTTTCTTTCCGGAGCAGCACTTGCTGTCTGGTCTTGAAGACCGTTATATCTATCGGCAGGCCGTTCAGTTCGCGGAACGCAGCGTCCGTGATGCACTCGCGCTGAATCAAGTCCCAGACCTTGTCGCCGGGCTTCACCCAAACGGTTGGATGGTCTTTGGCTGCCTGTGTTTTCTTGTTGGCAAGATAAATCCGGTCGCCCTCTTTGAGCGTCCGCCCGAGGGCGTCGTTCTGTTCGCGCAGTTTGCGCTCCGGCATATTCAGGCTGAACGCCACGGTAGCGTATGTGTCACCGGCACGGGCTACCGTGTATTTGACGCCATTGCACTTACCGCGACCGTGCCGCGCAAAGAAGTCCTCACGTTCCTCTTTGGCTGTCAGCGGACGGACATACTCCTCTTCGGCTTCCTCGGCAAAGGTTGCAATCGGGGGTGCCTGCGTCAGAACGACCACATCGTCCTTCGTCTTGGATTGCGGCGCTGAAGCGGCTATGTCCGCCAGGCGGTAGTCCTCGATGATTTTAATCAGTTTCTGCGGATAGGCAGGGTCTGTGGCATAGCCGCAGTCTTTGAGGCCGTTTGCCCACCCGACATAATCCGCCACTTCCAGCTCGAACAGACGCGCGTAGCGGGACTTCTGGAGGAACTTCGCATGGTCTCGGAACGATTCCTCGGCGTCGTTGTACATCCGGAAGCACTCTCCGCGCCGGTCGTCATCGTGCCGATAAACATCCCCCATCCACTCGCTGGTGCACTTGATGCCGAAGTGATTATTGGCTTTCACCGCCAGTTCCGAGCCGCCGGCGCCGGACTCCAAGAGGCCTTGTGCAAGGGTGATGCACGCCGGAATACCGTATTCCTTTTGGTGCTGCACCGCCACATCGCGCCATTGGGCGATGTAGTTCTGGTACTTCTCATTCTGCGCCGCGTAGGCGGAGGTTACGAGGGCGAATAACGCCGCAAGAACAAAAACTTTCTTCATATGGTCATTTATTGGTTATCGTAAACGTGACGGTTGTGCCGGCGGTTTGCTTGGGCACAGTCCAGTTGATTTTCGACGGAATAATATCGTAGCCGTCAAGCTGCACGGCCACGAGTTTGCCCGCCCAGTCGGTTTGTGCTTTGAAGGATTGTTTTTTCTTCGGCGGCACTTTGCCGAGGAAATGGTTGTCGAGCGTTACACGGTAGTTCGAACCGGTTTTGTTGACAATCACTAAGGTGTAAGACAGGTCGAGGCCAGTGGCATGTTTGGCGGTTACTGCCGAATCGGGCTGTGCCGGCGTAGTTGCGCCGGTTGTTGCGTCCTGCGCCATGACAACCATTCCCGCCACGCAGAACAACAGCAAAATAACAAACTTTTTCATTTTCGTATTTTCATTCGTTTTCGCCGCAAAATTACAACATATTTTGCATATATGCAAAAAAAAGTGCATTTTATTGCACTTTTTTTGTTTAGGATGGTTCAAGATTGTTCGGGCTGGGCTTAAAAATTATAGGCGAGACCTATGCCGTTCGGGGATGTGCGGATGCTCCAGTATGTCTGCGGGGCAGTCGTGGTTTGAGAGATGTTATATACATCCACAGCCTTGTGCATCTTGTGATAACCAATGCCCAACATCGGAATGCTCGCCGTAAAAGATGCACACGCAACGACAAAACATGACATCCAGCCACCAAACCATAAATTAGAAGGAGCTATCTGGTGAACAACCTGTTCTCCCGTTACAGGGTCATCACTTGTAGAGTCTTGATTGATAAGTAACATAATGAAACTTGTTGGTACTACAGCAACACCAAAAGAAAGTAATCCCCAACCGGCCATTCCGATTTTATAACCTTGGTTATATTGGGTAAAAACATCAGGGTTGGTGGCTTTAAGATAACCTCGAAACTCGGTACTATTATAATAGGTTTGGCCACCAACCGTGTAACGGTCACCGGTACGGACAATCTCCTGCCCATGAGCAGAGAGGGCAAGTCCTATAACGGACAATAAAATCGTCACACGGAGTATTTGATTCATTTTCTTAACAGCGTCCATTTTTCTAAATCATTATTGTCTATCATCTCTTTTAATGTTTCCACATAGGCAGATTGCAGGGCATTACATTCCGCTATACACGCTTTTCCTTTTTCTGCATCTCCGGAAAATAAAACATACAGTCCGTGCAAGTCTTGCAGATTATATTTGCGCAATATTTCCTTGACACTATGCGCATATTTGCCATATTCTTCCACTTTGGCACAATCTATATAACGAATTTCGGGTAATTCCAATTGTGTGCCTTCGGTAAATTTCCAAGTGGCAGTCAAATCACTTAAATCTTTCCAAGCAATGTTCAGCAGATAGTATTCTTCGTTTGCGATTGCGCCATTATTGATACGGCTATTTGTACTATATGCCATTCTTAAATGAGAGTTATAAAACCGCGGCGCTCTATCTTCGCCCGACAATGGGTGGAACTGCCACCATCTCCAGTCAATAATAGCATAGCCACCGCTTAAAAGCAAATAGGGATTCGTTCCGACAATCCCCAATTCCGATTGTGCGAACTTCGCCAAAGCCGTGTTCTTTTCGTTGGGATTAGTCAAGACGAGTTCTTCGCCATAAAAAAGAGTTGTAAGATTTGTTTTACTATCAACTATTGCCGAGTCAACAACGGGCGAGACAAAAATGCGGTTTTGCATTTCCTGAGTCAATTTGATAATAGCCAATTGAGGCTCCAACATAGATTCGGGTTCCGTTGTAGGTTCCGGCTCAGAATCTTTTTTAGTGCAACCACATATTACTGCAGAAGTGACTGCCAATGCCATTACGGCATAAATAAAATTTTTCTTCATGTTAGTAATAATTTGAAGTTATTAATAAAATGCAGCGCCAAACCTATCACGATTTGACGCTGCAAAAGTACTGCTTTTTTTTCATACTGCCAAAAAACGCCCCCCAAAAAACTTGGGAATTTGCTTTGCGTTAATTTGCTCATAATCAGCATTTTAAGCAAAATGCGACTTGGGAATTTTAAGGGTTTTTAATCAACTTTGTGC
>CAJOFV010000055.1:3017-10971 GCA_905233925.1 Paludibacteraceae bacterium | reverse complement strand
TGCCAGTGGTTTGAAGTGTCCTGCTATACTATCGTTCGTTGTTTCAAAAACGCCGTTGGTTGCAAACCATACAACGTGGAAAGAGCTGGCGGGGAAGGTTGCGTTATACCGTCCGCGAACCGGGTCATACTCAAAAGTAGGCGGGGTAGAAGCGTGGTTACCGGACAAGATGGTTTTATACATCAAATCCCATTGTGCCGATATTTCGGTACCATCTGTTGTTCCTATACCGGAGGGGTCTGCCCAGTTTTCGCTGCATTTTTTGCCGTTTGCCATAATACGGTCTCCGGGCCGCGCTTCAGGTGCTAACTGATTGAAGCCACCATACACGTGAATACCGGCATAAATTTTGAAAGCCGTATTGAGCATTGATCCACCAATTGCCTCGGTCGATTCACTTGGGATATAGTTACCGGAAGCGATATATACGGAACCAGAAGTTAGGTTGTTAGCTGCCAAATAGTCGCGCAGGTCGTTGATAGCGTCCTGTACATTGTTCTTTGCCTTTTCCCACGATTTACCATCGTTATTATAAGCACCGGTTGTACGGACATAGCGAATCGTATCCGTTTGGGCAGATACTATCCCGCATGTCAGGGTGAACAATAATATGTAAAGTAAGCGTTTCAAGCTTGTTAATCGTCAGAGTTTTTAGTTTCCTGCGTATCCGTCAGGGGATTGTTAAGGGTTATGTTTCCTCGGAACCAGGGGACAAAGGGCGCCGTTCTGTCTATCGCCTGATTGAGCGTCAGTTCGTAGCCTGTTCCGTTGGAACCGTTGGTACGCATAAGCAGTTGCACGGGAAAATAACCCGGTTCGCCACTTACGGTAAACGGTATGGTGTAAAAACATGTCCGCCCTTCCCACCATAATCCTTCATCCGTGGGCGTGACAATGTTCGGTATGCTATAGCCCGTGTTGGGCAAAGCGGCTGCTACGTTCTCCATCGGCCGAAAGGCGTAGCTGGTGGTATTGAGCATATTACGCGCTTCCAAGTAGGTCAGCCGCACCGCTTGGGTGGGGTCTTCCGAATTGATGCGCTTGTTCTCCGCGACGCTCCATTTGAGGTCTATCTTCGCGGCAATGTGGTAGAGCATCAGATCCAGCGATGCTACCGTATGTCCGATATTATCGAACGTACCGTAATATTCGCCGGTAGAAGGCAGAATATAGTTATACGGCGAGGAATAGATATTCTGGAGGTTCTCCTGAATCGAATCGGGAGAGATATCGATTTGGAGCTCCAAGACGTCATTCCAGTTGGCGATAACGTTTCTGTCTTTGAGGTTCGTCACGGTTGTGCCGTTTTTCTTAAATGTCAGTTTCTTATACGATGCCACGGCGCACGCCCTACCCTTTACGCCCTTTTCTTCCAAGAGCATGCGCAATGTCTTTGTATAACGATAGATGGAATCACCTTCGGTCTGATAGATACCGCTGTAGCGTTCTTTGTGCCAGTCCTCGCTCGCCAGAGTCTCTTCCCATACATCCATGATGTTGCAATCCGAACCGTTCTGCTGCATAATAAAGATATACGCATAGCGAGGCAGCTGGAACTGCTCTGTCGTTCCCGGGTCACCCAACGAGCGTTTAGCACCGGGGGCACGCTGCGGAGCAAAGTCCAGTCCTGCGGGCATGATGATGGAGAACGGAATGTCCATCGAACTACCGATTTCCTCCTCCTGCCGCGTGGTGCACGCTACACAGCATAAAAGGGCGAGTAATATGTATAATGCCTTTTTCGTATCTATATATAATATATATAAGGTGTCAGATGTCTATATCATGTGAGCCGCCTTCTTTCCAATCCAACGTGACAGTGGCCCCTATGTGCGGGCTTTGGACCGGTGTAACCGAACCGTCCTCATTGAGTTGGCACTTGATAATCTCCAGTGTTCCTGCGTCCAACGACATGTCAGACGCCAGCAACGTTTCTGTTTTTTTGCCGTCCGGCAGCGTCACGTGGACAATTAACTGCCAGAGAGCAGGTTGTTCGTTTGTTCGTTTCGCGACTGTTGCACTTGTCGTCTGTTTGACCGTGTCCGACGGCATTGTCACCACGGCATAGCATTGGTCTGTAACCTTCTGCGCCCGGATCAGGCTGTGGCGGTCGAACGTAAAGACGGAGTCCTTGATGTTAAATCCAGTTGCGCCGCCTTGAAAGAGCACGTCCATCTTGGGGGACACCAGGCGGGACTCTGTGATTGCCAGTGCTACTGCGCAATTGACCATATAGAGGTGTACGTCGAATGTTAAGTTCTCGTCCTCTGTCACAGTCATGGGCAGTCTTGCCGTGTAAATGGCTGTAGGGTACGAAGGAAGCGTATCTCCTTCCACTTGGTCCAGTCGCAGCGTTGCAGCGTGCGGTGTACCCATGAGCCGGATGTTATTGTTGCCGGAGGTGTTTACCACCGCCAAGTGCATGTAATCCTCGCGCGGGATATACAAGGTAAACGACTTTTGGTTGGCATTCACAATTTCGTGCCGTTGGTGGCGGAGTTCATCTTTGCCGTCCTCGGAGTAGAAGTTCATATCGAGGTCGTGAGCGGTGCCGGAGAAGAGCGGATCTAACCAGCGCTTCAAGGTATCACCGATCGGTTTCTCCACTTCCGACGCAAGTTTCTCGTCCACGGTTACGTGCATTTCCGTCACGAGTTTCATTTCGTATTTCAACTCGTACCGGGCATTATTCACCGTGTCTTCAGTTTCGCACACACTCAAGTCGTCGTCGATGAGTGAACAGCCGGCGAAAAGGAAAGAGAGAAACAATATGAATGCCTGTCGTTTCATAGAAGCAAAGCCTGTCCGAGGCAGTTACGCCCCGAACAGACTTGCAGAAAAATGATTAGTTGATATCAACATCGTAGGTTTTACCAGCTTGCCATGTCAGGTCAACCGAGAAACCGAGTTCCAGTTCCGGGGTACGCAGGTCAGGAATAGTATTGTAAGCAGCCTTGAGACTCTTGAGTGTCAAATTAGCAGTTGTAACATAGTCCTGTTTGAAGACGCGCTTACCGGTTACATTCGCATCGTCAGATACCAATTGAGCAATTACATAGAACTTGCTGCCAGCAGGAATCAATTGACCACCTACACCGATGAAATCTTCACCAGAGGCATTCTCCAATTCAACGGCAATCATGACATCCTTGTTAGCACCAGCCTCGGTCTCAAGAACGAGAGTGGAGTTAGCTGCACTTGCAGTAGTGGTAGCAGCCATAGTGCTTGAAGTCATTACATTATCGTAAATAGTATAAGCGTCTGTTCCCTTCGGAGTGAAGTCAAAACCTACGTTCTTCTGACCACCAACCAACACAGCTGTTACAGGATAGGAAGCGCAAGTAATGCTTTTGGCAGTTACAGGGGTGTTATCATCCAAAGTTCCGGCTTCCAATTTAACCGTAACATCCAAACGAGCCACAGCATATTGAATAGTATTAGTAATGGCCACGGCACGGGTCAAAGAGTTGACCGCTGCAGCATCGGTATGATAACCTAAAATGGTTGCCCAGCTGTTTGAAGCATTATATTTATCTTTCTGCGACTGGTTAGAAGTGTTAATTGTACTATTAACATAATACCACAACGAAGAAGGATAGGTGTACTTATCCAGCGGCGTATTGTTTGCACTTGTATAGTCTGCAGCAACACAAGGTTGGAAGGTCATGTTTGGAGCCGATCCTGCATATTTAACACGTACAGAACCTTCAGGGATATTGTGATTAGCGGGGAAGCCGGCTAATGCACTATTGAGTGTTACCACACCAGTAGTAGTATTAACCGAAGCGTAGGTACCGGCGCTACCATCTGCAGGAGCGATAGCGGCCTTGATAGCGGTAGCAATAGCCGTGTTGAGCGGCATCAAAGATTTGTAGAGGTCAGTCATTATACGCTGAACCTGGAAGGATGATAGTGAGTGGTTGGAGCTATAGGTCTCGAACATAGCAGTCATAGCGGCACTTTCAGCAGCCGTATAGTTTCTCCATTCGGTTGTACCATCCGAAGCCTGTGCTACGGCGTTGAGGTAAGCAATCAGCGCTTCACCCTTGGAACCAACTGCTGTAGGAGCAGTAATAGCATCCAGAATGGGTGCCAGACTGAAAGAGTAATCAGCAGGACTTGCACTTGAAATGGCAGCTGTCAACGAACCTTTCTCAAATGCGGTACCGGTTTTTGCAGACTCACCATAGAACAAGAAAGAAGCAGTTGTCAAAGGAATACTTACATTTGTATAGACCTTTGCATTGCTGTTAGCACCAAGATCTGTAGTTGTAGCAGCAATGTCGCTAAGAGTAATGTTAGCGTTTCCAAGACGGGTGTCTGTAGAAGCGATAGCACTTTGTTTAGCAAAAGGAACCAAGGTAATATTTGTCATACCTTGGAAAGATGCTAAAGTACCAGCTGCTTGTACTGTTGCGCCCGGCATGTTCTGACGGACTGCATTGCCCGGCAGAGAGATTGAGAACTCGGTCTTAACCTCTTCTCCGTTGTACTCGCCTTCTGCCTGCTGGGCAGTTGTTTTGGGCGCGTTCAGTTCTTCTTCACTTGAGCAGGATGTGAAACCTGCAACACTTACGAGAGCAGCCATGCTCACATAAGCCAATGTTTTGAAACATTTCATAATTTTAATGAATTTTGTTTGGTTAATAATTAAGTTAGTTATTTTCATCATTGTGATAAGTCCTAACAGGCTGTTATGCTCGGACTTAGACAATAATTATTTTCTCATTTTCTCATTTTCTCATTTTAGTTTTACATAGACCATGATGCAGCCGAGGTTGCGGAGGACAGGTCTGTATTCCGTGCGTATGTAATTATAGTACGTGCGACCGCCGTTGACCTTCCTGATCAACGCTTCGCGTTTGTCAAGGTCGCGCTCCGTGTCAATAATCCGTACCACCTCATCCATGCCTTCATGGTCATCCTGCTCGAAGTGGTAACGCAGTTCCGCCCAGCTTTCACCGCCGTTGCATACTGCGAAGTAACTGTCATCCAACTCCGGATAACGCTCCTGCAGGTACTTCATAATGGACTTCGCACGGCTGCCCGCCAGACGTTCGTTGTATGCCAGTTTACCGTCGAAGGATGCGAATCCGACAATCTGGATATGGGTAATCTCCAAGGTCGGGTCAGCCAACGCGTCACCGATGAGGTATGCGATACTGTCTAACATCTTCGCGTTCTCGAAGAACGAGCGGTCAAGGAAGGTGACGTTCGTCTCGAAGTGCAGGAAGACATTACGCGGGTCGGCGCTCAGCGCGGTATTCATATCATAAGGCACATATTCGCTGTCATCGCGGAAGACGCTTGCACGGAGCTTCTGCATCTCTTCGCTGTTGGTATCCATGCCGGAAACGGTGTCCGCAGGAACTTCGGTATGTGTAATAACCGTATCACGCACCACAAGCACCACTGTATCCACCACAGGCGCGGGGATAACGGTATCATGCGTCACAACAACCACCGTGTCAATCACCGTAATCGGCTCGTCCTCTTCATCCTCACAGTCGCAGCGTTTCTTGAGCGACAGTTTATCTCCGCCCAACGGCACAACAAGACTGATGCCCACCTTCGGCAGCGCAAACCAGCCCTTGCCGTGCTCGTCAATCTTCGCACCGCAGTGCTTGCACTCGTAACGGCTGAACCATGTATGTCCGGCATCCACGCCCGCCTCCAGCTCGATGCTGAAGTGCGGAGAAATAGCGAAATGCCAACCGCCGCTGACGCCGAACATCAGCGCGTCGCCCTGGTAGCGGTTCTCCTTCACGGAGGGATACATCCAGCTAACCGGCCATGCATTGCCTGCCACATTATAGTGCGCGTACGCGACGTTCGCAGAAAGGAAGCCGCGGTTGAAGACGTTGCAGAACCAGTAACGCGGGGCAATCCAAGTCGAGAAATGACGCCATTTCGGGAACTTCTCATCCTTGAGCGGGAACGGATTAACCGCCGCACCGATTTCAAGAGACCAGTGCTTGTGCAGACGGAACTCGATTTCCAAGTTGGGAGTCAGTATAGCGTCGTAGAGCAGATTATTCTTGAGCGCAAGAATCTCTGTCTTTGCCGAGTCATAATCGTGCGTGTTGACGGATGAACTGTCGATACGCGTGTTGAAAACGGTATCAATCCGCTGCGAGAAGATAGTGTCTATGTGCGATTTATAAATTGTGTCAAAACGTTCGGTATAAACAGTGTCGGAAATTTGTGTTATTTTGTCGGATGTTTGTGTCGATTTTGTGCCATTTTCATTAACATTTACGTCCTGCGCGTAAATATTTATGGGAAGGCCGCATATTAATGAAATTAATATAACGGCAACAGCTCGCAATTTCTTGCGATAGCATATACAAAAAAGAGTTGTACATACTTGACGAAGTATGTTCAGTGTCAGAACCATAATCTCCTGATTTTCAGCACTTTAGCCCCCCCCCCGTGCCCCTAATACCATTCGCGCGGGGGCGGTTTTTCACATAACAGAGTGTAAAGATACTAAAAATTTCTAATATGCGCAAGTATTTTCTGCAAAAAAAAGCATTTTTTTCGTTTTTTCCTGCATTTTTTATGATTTTTAACAATCCGGCCTTACAACTTGTAAGCGCAAAAATGCCGGAAAAGTCCTAAAATCGGGCGGTGCAGAAGATTAAATTATCTTAAAAATCTACGTATGCAACATTAAATCTCATTAAAATACGGCGCCAAATCTTAATACGCCATTTTCCCGTTTTTTTGGCGGTTTTTTTGATGGATTCCGACACGATTTTTGCGATTTTTTGCTCCATTTTTTGAAAATGCGCCTTTTCTGTCGGTATCGTCAAGGAAATCACATACGAATAACATATGAATAACATATGAATAACATACGAATCACATACGAATGTCATAGGGTTGGTTGGTGCAAGGTAGGGTGAGATTCCAGGGTTCCAGGTGACTAGGTTTCCAGGTTTCCAGGTGATTAGATTTCTAGAAAAGCGGACAATTTCGGCGGAAAAAGGTGCAAAATCAACGGAAAACGAAGAAAAATTTGCAAATATGAAATATTTGTAGTACTTTTGCGCGCTTAATTTGCGATATTGTGCGCATACGCGGGCGAAACATATTATTTTTGATGCTGTTTCCGGCAATGTTCCTGACCATAACAGGAACCGCTTCGGCACAGAAAACAGCCAACTCCAGCACCCAGAAAGAGACAATGCACGAAGCCGCCACAAACACGCCAAAAGCGGACAACGACACACGGAAAGAGGCAGTATACGAAGCCTCTGCAAGCGAACAGAAGGCGAAAGTGGCGGAAGCGAAAGCGAAGACGGAAGCGGCAGAGCCAAAGGCGGAGCAGGAACAGAAAGTAGCGGAAGCGAATACAGCGGAGGCAAAGCAGGAGCCAAAGACGGCAGAGGAGGAGACGGAAGTGGCGGAAGAGGAGCTGAAAAGGGCGGAGCAAGAGCCGAAGACGTCGAAGGCGCTGGAGTCGCCGGTGAGTTATTCGTCCAAAGACTCGATGGTGATGATGGGTAACGGAAACGCTTTCCTCCACGGAAAAGGCGTTATCAAATACGAGGACATGGAACTGGAGTCGGACTTCATCAAATGCAACCTCGACAGTAACCTTATCTACGCCAAAGGCGTACTGGACACCGCCGCGAACGAATACAAAGGCAAACCGGTCTTCAAGGACAAAAAAGACCAGTATGAGTCGGACGAGATAGTGTATAACCTCCAAAGCAAACGCGGTATCATCCGGCATGTGGTCACGCAACAGGGCGAAGGCTATATCCTTGCGGAAAAGACCAAGAAAATGGATGACGACGTGATGATGATGGCGGGCGGCAAATACACGACCTGCGACAATCACGAACATCCGCACTTCTACCTGCACCTGACCAAAGCGAAAGTGAAACCCGGCGACTACATCGCGGCGGGACCGGCATACCTCGTAGTGGGCGATGTGCCGCTGCCG
>CAJOFV010000055.1:0-2936 GCA_905233925.1 Paludibacteraceae bacterium | reverse complement strand
GCGCGGTCTGTACCTGAACGGCATCGGTTATTACTTCGCGCTGTGCGACTACGCCGACCTTGAAGTGACGGGCGATATCTACACGAAAGGAACGTGGGCGGTGTATGCGAAGTCGAAGTACCTGCGGCGCTACCACTTCAACGGCAACATCAACCTGAACTACCGCTGCGACGTGACGGGCGAACGTGACATGCCGAACTACAAGAAAGCCACGAACTTCTCTATCCAGTGGACACACTCGCAGGACAGCAAAGCCAATCCGTACAACAACTTCAGCGCAAGCGTGAACTTCTCCACGTCGGGCTATAACCGCAGTAACATCAACAGTTACTATAACTCGCAGCTGAACTCGGAGAACACAAAGTCGTCCAGTATCAACTACACGCAGCGCTTCCCCGACAGCCCGTGGAGCATCAGCATGAGTGCGCTCATCAGCCAGCGAACGAAAGACTCGACGATATCGCTTACCCTACCCGACCTGTCGGTGAACATGAGCCGTGTGTATCCGTTCAAGTTCAAGAAGCGCGCGGGCAAAGAGAAATGGTACGAGAAAATCAGTCTGTCCTACACGGGAAACGGCAAGATAGCGGTGAACAGCATGAAGGAATATGAAGTGCTGCATTCGAATTTCCTGCGCGACTGGCAAACAGGCTTGAAGCACAATATACCGATCTCGGCGTCGTTCACGGTGCTGAAGTACCTGAGTATCACGCCAACCATCCGTCTGACAGACCGTATGTACTTCCAGCGCGTTGACCAAAGTTGGGATTATACGAAGCAGGAACTGGCGCGCGACACCACCAACGGATTCTACAACGTGTTCGACTTTGACGCGAGCATCAGTCTCCAGACAAAGATTTACGGTTTCTACACGCCGTCGCGCAAGCTGTTCCCGAACGGGAAAGTGGACAAGTTCCGCCACGTTATTACGCCGGGCTTGAGCTTCAGTTACCACCCTGATTTCGGCAAGAAAGGCTGGGGTTACTACGGCGAAGTGGACATACCGGCATACACGGATGTTATTGACCCGGCAACGGGACTGAAGGTGCAGAAATATGATGAGGACGGTAATCCGGTGTTCGAGCACGTGGTTTATTCGCGCTTCCCGGGTGCATTGTACGGCACTGCGCCAAACGGTGCATCCGCAAGCCTGAACTTCAGCGTGGCGAACAATATCGAGGTGAAGGTACGCAACGACCGCGACACCACCGGCAAAGAGCCGTTCAAGGTGTGGTCGGTAATAGATAATATAAGCCTCAACGGCGGCTATAACTTCATTGCGGACTCGATGAACTGGAACCTGTTTGCGGTGAATCTGCGTCTGAAGATACCGAAAGTGAACTACACCATCAACCTGAGCACGACGCTGGACCCGTACATGTACGAAATCAACAATCTCGGCGTGCCTGTGCGCACGAACAAACAGTACTGGCACAACGGCAAGTTCCCGCACTGGAGCGGTACGAACTTCAGTCTGAACTACACGTTCAACAACCAGACGTTCAAGAAGTGGTTCGGGAAGAAAGACAAAGGTCTGCCCGCCGAAGGGGAAGAAGACGTGAACATGGACCCGACGACGATGAACGAAGACGGTACGCTGAACAACGGCAAACAGCGGACACACAGCCATCACGACGATGACGACGGCGAGGAGGACGGATTCTTCAAAACGGAGATTCCGTGGAGCCTGACCATCAGTTATTCGTTGCGCTACGGCAACAGTACCACGTTCGACTACGAGAAGATGTGGTACAAGATGGAACTGACGCACAACTTGAGCCTCAGCGGGTCGCTCGGTCTCGGAAAAGGCTGGAAAATAAGCGGCAGCGCAAGCTATGACTTCAAGGCTAAACGGTTCTCCAGCGCGAACTTCACGGTGACGCGTGACCTGCACTGCTGGAACATGTCCTGCAGCTTCGTGCCCTTCGGACCGTACAAGAGCTATAACTTCCACATCGGTGTGAACGCGTCGATGCTGGCGGATTTGAAATATGACAAATCAAATACAGACTCTACAAACAAGGAAGTATCCTGGTGGTAAAAAGTTGCGCCGGGGACCCCAAAAAGATAAGAAAGAGAAAAGGAAAAATATATGATTGAAAAGGACATGGTGGTGACATGTACGTATAACATGTTCATCAAAAGTGAAGACGAGAACGGTAATTACCGCGAGGAGTTAATGGAAGAGGCAACGAGCAAAAGACCGCTGGTGTACTGCCACGGAGAAGGCATGATGCTGCCGAAGTTCGAGGAAGCGCTTGCCGGACTGGAGAAAGGTGCGCACTTCGACTTCTGGATTATGCACCAGGACGCATACGGCGATTACGACGAGTCGGGCGTGATGGAACTGGACAAACACATGTTCTACAACGGCGACAACGAGTTTGATTCTGACCGCGTGTATGAAGGCGCGATTGTGCCGATGCGAACCAGCGACGGACAAATCGTCAACGCACAGGTAGCGCACGTAGGCATACGGACTGTGACGCTGGATTTCAACCACCCGTTTGCGGGCGAAGACCTGCACTTTGTGGGCGAGATTATTGACCTGCGTCCGGCAGAAGAGAAAGAACTGGAAGCCATCCGCAGTCCGCACAAGTGCGGCGGCTGCCACGGGAACTGCAACGACTGCGGGAGTGCATGCAACGAATGTAAATAACCTTAAGATATGGCAAATATTTTAGCAATAGTAGGCCGACCGAACGTGGGCAAATCCACGCTGTTCAACCGTCTGACCAAGACGCGGCGGGCGATTGTGATGGGCGAAGCGGGCACAACCCGCGACCGTCAGTACGGCCACGCCGAATGGTGCGGACGGGAGTTCTCGGTGATAGACACCGGCGGCTGGGTAGTCGGCAGCGACGACACGTTCGAGAGCGAAATCAACTGGCAAGTGAACCTCGCCATCAAAGAGGCGGACGTGGTGCTGCTGGTAG
>CAJOFV010000054.1:8105-9605 GCA_905233925.1 Paludibacteraceae bacterium | reverse complement strand
ACCACATCCGGATTGAATGCCACCAGTGCCTCCAAATCGGAAGTATGAACATGGTGGAAATGCGTGTATTCGGCGGCAGGATATTTGCGCTCCGCCTCCGCGACATCGATGTTCAATGTCAGGAACTCATAGCCCCCGTCCAATGCCCGCAACTGCGGCATCAGGCTCATGCCCACGAATCCGGTTATTCCTGTCAACGCTACCTTCATTTGTTAAAAAGTATATGCAATTTCGTTTAGTTCTTTTTTGTCCGATTCGGCGGGGGTGTGGAGTTCGGGAATCAAATCCACCAACATCGATTCCCCTGCACTTACGCCCTGGAATGCCATCCAGATGCCCGGAGCAACCGTCAAACGCTGATAGTTCCCCTCCGGCGAAAGCGTCACCTCCGCAAACTGCCCGCAAGTGGGACTGCCGGCACGGTCGTCATACAAGACAAACCGCACAGCGCCCTGAACAACCACCAGATTGAGCGTGCAGCGGTTATGCCGCTTCCAGCCCTTGACCTGCTGCGGTTCAATATGCGTAAAATAGACCTCCCCAAAGCCGGCAAAGCCTTCGTCGCTGCTCTTAAATGCATGCCAAACATCGCCCTTCGGAACGGCTATCTGCCGCAATGGATGTAGTTGTACGCCGTCTATCATACCGCCCACTTTAACTTCTGCGCTTTCGCCGCAGCCATGTATTGGTCAATCTGCGCACAGGTCTGCTCGTACATATCCTTGCGGCCGTCCACATAGTACGCGCGGTACCAGTCCGCGATGAAACGGATGCACTCGTCGTAATGCAGCGTCGAATGCCAGTTAAGATATGCCAGCGCCTTGTCGCAGTTCAGTTTGAGCAAAGTAGCCTCGTGGAAGGGTACGTTATCCGTGACGCGCACCGCTTTGTCCGGCACGATACCCCATAACGATGCCAAGTCCTGCACAAGCTCATAAACCGTTTTGGTCTGTTCGGCGCGGGGGCCGAAGTTAAAGGCCTCGCCGTTGGCAACTTTGCCTTCAAAGAGATACTGCCCCAGCGTCAGATAACCGCTCAAGGGCTCCAGGACATGCTGCCACGGACGAGTAGCCTTCGGGCTGCGAATCTCAACCGTTTCGCCTTTCGAGAAGGCTTTCACGCAATCAACAATGATGCGATCCTTCGCCCAGTCGCCGCCGCCTATCACGTTGCCAGCGCGCGCGATGCCCAGTTTGATGTTCGGCATCTTGCTGATGAACGAGTGCCAGTAACACTTGATGGCCAGCTCCGCCGCACCTTTGCTGCCGCTGTACACGTCTTTTCCGCCCAGAGCGTCCGTCTCGCGATACCCCCAAATCCACTCCACGTTATCATACGCTTTGTCACTGGTAATGAGCACGCAGGTGCAATCCCATGTAATCGCGCGAATGGCCTCCAGTACCGCAGCCGTGCCGACGACGTTCGTGGTGATGGTGTCAAAAGGCGCTGTATATGAGGTTGAGACAATCGCCTGCGCCGCCATGTGGAACAGGAAATCCG
>CAJOFV010000054.1:0-8045 GCA_905233925.1 Paludibacteraceae bacterium | reverse complement strand
CCCGCCACATCGAACATTGCGGGGGTTGTCGGCACGTCCAGACTATAGCCGTACACGTCCGCGCCGAGCATGGTCAGCCAAGTGCTCAGCCAACTGCCTTTGAAGCCGGTGTTGCCTGTGATTAGGACTTTTTTGCCTTGATATATGTTGTTGAAGGACATGTTATTAAAAAGTTTAACGGTTAGCGGGTTAGCGGTTAGCGGATTAACGGATTAGCGGATTAACGGATTAACGGATTAACGGATTAGCGGTTAGTGTGGCTAATCTTTTTCTGCGCATACCGGACAGCATAGCTGCGATTCGGTTCGTTTGCGCATTTACTTGCGACTCATCAGCACTCGATATATAACCGAGATCATGAGCTATATCTATTTGGCAGTCAACCTCCATTAATGAACCATATGCCATTTCCAAGAAATGAGCTTGGTCCTTGGACGAAGTTCTACCCATTCCCTCTGCCAAATTAGAAGGAACCGAAATTACCGCTCTACGCAATTGGTCGCATAGCGCATATTGCTCTTCCTTGGGAAAATTCTTCAGTAATTGGTATACCATTTTCACAAGAACCTTGGACTCATTATATACATTCAATTGCTTATATGAGTACTTTGCTGCGTTCATCCGTTCATCCGTTCACCCGTTCACTCGTTCACCCGTTAAACCATCCATGGCGCATTGCCTTTAGCAATAAGCGCCTCCAGTTTTTCTTTGTCGCGGAGCGTGTCCATGCACTGCCAGAAGCCATCGTGGCGGTAGCAGTCGAGTTGCCCGTCCGCCGCCAGTTGCTCCAAGGGCTGACGCTCAAACACACAATCATCGCCACTGATATAATCAAACACCTGCGGCTCCAACACCATGAACCCGCCGTTTATCCAGCCGGCATCGTCCTTGCTCTTCTCGCGGAACGAACGGATCGTTGCACCGTCCATATCCATGATGCCGAAACGCCCTTCCGGCTGCACACCGGTCAAGGTGGCGAAATGCCCCTGCTGCTTGTGGAAAGCAATGAGTTGCGCTATATCCACATCGCTGACGCCGTCGCCGTAGGTCAGGCAGAACGACTCGTTGCCGATGTACTTCTGCACGCGCTTGATACGGCCGCCGGTCATCGTATTGAGGCCGGTGTCCACCACCGTGACTTTCCACGGCTCGGCATGCCGGCTGTGCACAATCACTTCGTGACCGTTGGTAAAATCAAACGTGATATCGGAGGTGTGGATGAAATAGTTGGCAAACCACTCCTTGATCACGTCCTGCTTGTACCCGGCACAAATGATGAACTCATTGATGCCGAAGCGGCTGTACCACTTCATGATATGCCACATAATCGGTTTGCCGCCAATCTCAATCATCGGCTTCGGGCGCAAATGGCTTTCCTCGCTGATGCGGGTGCCGTATCCGCCGGCTAAAATGACTACTTTCATACTTTTATCAAAATTGCGCGCAAAGGTACGGTTTTTTTTGCATATATGCAAATTATTTTGTTTTTTTTCGGCAAATAGTGGCACTTTTCGGCAAAAGGCGGTTATTAATAGTTCTCTGCCAGCAGTTGGAAATATGCCTGTGCATGGTGGCAAACGGGGCACTCCTCCGGAGCGGCTTTGCCGACAACGATATGTCCGCAGTTCGAGCACTGCCAGATGCAGTCGCCGTCGCGCGAGAAGACGATCTTGTCGTTGATGTTCTTCAGCAACTTACGGTAACGCTCCTCGTGATGCTTCTCAATAGCACCGACCTGCTCGAATTTCTCGGCGATTTCGTCGAATCCTTCCGCCCGCGCTTCTGCCGCCATGCGGGCGTACATATCCGTCCATTCGGCATTTTCACCAGCGGCAGCGTCAGCCAGATTGGCTGTTGTGTCACTGATTTTGCCGCCGTTCAGATATTTATACCACAACTCGGCGTGCTCCTTCTCGTTGGCAGCTGTTTCTTCGAAGATTTTACTGATTTGCACGTAGCCGTCTTTCTTGGCTTTGGACGCAAAGAACGTGTACTTGTTACGCGCCATAGACTCGCCGGCAAAAGCCTCCATAAGGTTTTGCTCGGTCTTTGTTCCTTTCAAGTTTTTCATAATTGCAAATTTTAAAGAGTTCGTTTTGTTTTTCGCGCAAAGGTACGGCTTTTTTTGCATACATGCAAATTTTGTTGCAATTTTTTGAGAGTTTTTCTGCCATTCAGTCTGAAAAACTTGTGTAATTGCAAAAAAAGTTGTACTTTTGCGGTGTTTTTGAGAAATACCTTATAAAAACACTAATACCATGAAACGCGTTTCAGTTATTTGCGCCCTTTTGGCGGCGGCAGCGACGGCTTTTGCCGTGGATGCCAATTTGCAGGTTTATTATGACTTCGGTTCCAAAGGAACGGCATGCGCCAACCAGCGCAGCCACCGCGTGACGACGACTGTCGAGCTGTTTCACCCCGACGACTGGGGCTCAACGTTTTTCTTCTTTGACATGGACTACAGCATCAACCGCTCCAGCGACAATCCGCAAGACCCGAAGAACTGTCCGTTCGGGACGTACTGGGAGATTACGCGCAGCCTGAACTTCTGGAAAGATACCAAAGCGCAGGACTTGTCGCTGCACGTCGAGTACAACGGCGGACTGGGCATTTACGGCGGAAAAGTGATTGCAGGCGGTTATGCGGTTAACCACGCGGTGCTTGTGGGACCCGAATATTTCCTACACACGAAGAACTTCAAAAACACGTTCACGCTGCAACTGCTGTTCAAATACATTGCGGACGACTTCAACATGTGGAACGTCAAGTCGGAAGGCGAGTGGAAAAAGCAGTCCGGCAACCAGATTCCGCTGCAGTTCACGTTCGTTTGGGCGTGTCAGGATTTGTTCCGCGCGGAGGGGTTGACGTTCTCGGGATTCATTGATATATGGGGACAAAAACAGAGTGTCTATGACCGCAAGAAGGATGAATATACCGACCCGACGAAGCAGTCGTTCGTGTTTATTTCCGAGCCGCAGCTGTGGTACGCCTTCGGACAATGGTTCAAGTGCCCGAACTTGTGCATCGGCACGGAGATTGAGTTCAGTTACAACTTCACGGGCGCGGGATTCATGTGTAATCCGTGTCTCGGGCTGAAATGGAAGTTCTTATAAGTCGGCGGCTTTGAGACGCTCGGCGTTTTCGGCAACAGTCAGGGCGTCAATAACCCCTTGTATATCGCCGTCCATAAAGGCGGCAAGATTATAGACCGTATATCCTATGCGGTGGTCGGTGATGCGCCCCTGCGGATAGTTGTAGGTACGTATTTTGGCGCTGCGGTCACCGGTGGAAACCATCGTCTTGCGGCGGGCGGCGATGTCGTCGATATACTTCTGGTGCTCCTTGTCATATATTTGCGTGCGCAGGCGCGAGAGGGCACGTTCTTTGTTCTTGGGCTGGTCGCGCGTCTCGGTACACTCAATGAGGATCTCCTGTACTTCGCCGGTGTTCGGGTTGCGCCAGTTGTAGCGCAAGCGTACGCCGGACTCGACCTTGTTGACGTTTTGTCCGCCTGCTCCACCCGAGCGGAAGGTTTCCCACTTGATTTCGCCCTCATTGATATGCACCTCAAACTCATCCGCTTCGGGCAGTACTGCCACTGTCGCGGCAGACGTGTGGACGCGTCCCTGCGTCTCTGTGACAGGCACGCGCTGCACGCGGTGCACGCCGGATTCGTACTTGAGCGTGCCATAGACATTCTGCCCCGTGACATTGAAGATTATCTCCTTATAGCCGCCGACAGCGCCCTCCGAGAAGGACGAAACGGTGTATTTGAAGCCGTGGGTCTCGAAGTACTTGGTGTACATACGGAAGAGGTCGCCGGCAAACAGCGCCGCCTCGTCACCACCCGTTCCGCCGCGAATCTCCATAACGACATTCTTGCCGTCTTCGGGGTCTTGCGGCAGCAGCAGGAGTTTGAGGTTTTCCTCCAACTTGGGCAACTGCGGCTCCAATTCGTCTATTTCCGCCCGCGCCATTTCCTTGAGTTCGGGGTCGGACTCGTTGTAGAACAACGCCTTTGCCTCCTCCAAATCCGTTGCGGTTTTCTTGTATTTCTCCGCCGCAGCGAGCACGCGTTCCAGGTCATGGTATTCGCGGTTGAGACGCACATAACGCGCCTGGTCGGCGATGACTGCCGGATCCGTAATCAGAAGGCTTATTTCGTGGAATTTAGCCTCGAGACCTTGTATTTTGGATAAGATATCCATTGAAGATTTGAAAATTTGAAAATTTGAGAATTTGAAGATTAATAAACAAAGATATCTTTGATGGTCAGTTTCTTTATGGCACCGCGGGTCTTGAGGAAGTTCATATCCAGTTCCTTCGCGTTGCCGAGGATGAGATAACGGTATGTACGGTTAGCGACATGCTCTTTCTGGAAGGCGACCACATCGTCCAGCGTAAGGTCTTGCAACTCGCGGTAAATATCCTCCCAGTAGTCATGATCCCAGCCGAGGTCGCGGAACGCTACGTAGGCATTTATCGGCGCCATACGGATATAACGGCGTTTCTCGATCTGCTTGATCAGCGAGGTCTTGGCGTTGTCGAACGCTGTTTGCGAAATCGGCAGGATGTTGCATATCGAGTCGAACGCGGTGATGCAGTCGTTTATCTTGTCGTTCTGCGAGAGGATGAAGTTATAGAAGAAGTTCGCTTCGCCCTCGTACTCCGGTGTCTGATACAAAGCCCCTGCGCCGTAGCACAGTGCCCGCGACTCACGCATCTCCTGGAAGACAATCGAGCCCATTGAACCGTCAAAGTATTCGTTGAAGAGGTTGATTATCGCCTCGTCTCGCGGCGTGTAAACCTCGCCCCAGTTAGCGTAGCCTACAAGGAAAGAGTTGTTGGCATCGTACGGCGCAAGCCATACCTCGTTCTGCGTAACGACTTGCTGCTGAATATGCTTCGCCGGCTGACGTTTAGAGGCGTCCGCCAACGCCATGAGATTCGATTTGCCGAGCAGTACTTTCACCTCGTCCTCCGTCATCGGACCATAGTACTCCACCCGCTCGATGGCAGGCAGCATCGCGCGCAGACAATCAAGCACGGCCTGTGCTTTGAGTTTCTTCATCTGCTTGGGCGTGTACAGGCGCGCCTGTAACGCTTTCGCGCCGATCATACCGTAGCGCATGAGGTGTTGGAAGCACGACTGCTGGTCGGACTTGGCATCGTTATGCGACTTGATTTCGTCACGGACGATTTCTTTGAGGATATCATCATCCGGCATAGCCGTCAGCACCCAGCTTTCCATGAGTTGCAGGGCTTCCGGCAGCGTCTCCTGCAAGCCGTAAACGCCCAGTTCTGTCTCGTCACTACCGGCATACGCCCATGCTTCGGCTGCCAGTGAATAGAGTCTCGTCCGGTACTCCTCCGTGGAAAACTCCTCCGTTCCGAGATATGCCAGCAACGCCGTCGAGAAGTCCAACATCGGCTCCTGGTCTGCGCCCTGGCCGATAACGAAGTTCAGTTGCGCCAGTTCGTTCTCTTTGTTCTGCACGTAGAGCAGCTCAACACCGTTGGGCAGAACGCTGCGGGAGAGGTCTTTGTTGAAGTCGAGGAACTGCGGCTGCAGGCTCTCGGACTCCATTTGTGTCAATTCGTCGTAGAACTGCGACTGCACATCGCGGTTCATCTCTATCGGCGTTATTTCGGGTTTCTCCACTTTGGCAGGGTTGACACCGTTGTTGCCCGGCTGCTTATAGACGCACACGTAATTGTCGTTAATATATTTGTTCGCGACGCGCACGATGTCCTCTTTTGTCAGTTTCTCCATGCGGTCAAGCCGGTTCACAATGCGCTCGTAAGGAAGTTGGAACACATGTGCCTGCACAAAGTTCCACACGCGGTTGCCGTTATCCTGCAAACCGATCAAGGTATTGCGTTTCTCGTTGCGTACAATCGCCTGCAGCAAGTCTTCCGAGAACTCGCCTTTCTTAAGTTTCTCCACTTCGTTCAGCAGCACATTCCGCACCTCGTCCAACGTCTGACGCTCTTTCGGGTTACCGATAAGGTAATATGTGGAATAGTCATTGCCAACTTGGAGATAATCATCCTGACCAAGCAGTAACTGCTGCTGCTCAACGTCTATATCGAGCAGTCCGCACTTGCCGTTATCCATGACGTGACCCATTACGACCAGCGCTTCATAGTCCTCATGCCGCGCGTCTGGCAACTTCCATGCAAGCCACACTTCGGGTGCCTCCTTGCCATAGACAAGTGTGTCCTTGTGCGCCGTCAGATCGGCTTGTTCGGGATGTTCGAAAGCGGGGATTTCACGCGGTTCCCAGTTGCCGAAGTACTTGTCAATAATCGCAATGGTATGGTCAAAGTCCAAATCGCCGGACAGACAAATCGCCACGTTATTCGGGCGGTACCACGTTTCGTAAAATTCCTTAATGTTCCTCAGACTCGGATTCTTCAGGTGCTCCTGCGAACCGATTACGCTGTGCTGGCGGTAAGGGATATTCGGATAAAGCAACTGGTCAATGGCAAGAATCACCTTGTCCTGATCCTGCGTGGAGTACATGTTGAACTCCTCATAAACGGTCTCCAGCTCCGTGTGGAAGCCGCGCACGACGAGGTTCTGGAAACGGTCACTCTCTATCATCGCCCAGCGAGTCAGTTCGCCCGAGGGAATAACGCTGACATAACAGGTCATTGCGTTGTTGGTGAACGCGTTGACGCCCGTTGCGCCGATGGCAGACATCAGTTTGTCGAATTCGTTGGCGATGGCTATTTTCGAGCCTTCGTAGGAGAACGAGTCGATGAGGTGATAAATGGCTTTGCGTGCCTCGGGGTCGGTGGTCGCGCCATACACCTCGTAGAGCGAGTCGATGGCTTCGAGGTTCGGCAACTCCTTGGCGTAGTCTGTTGTGCCATAGGACTGTGTGCCTTTGAACATCAGGTGCTCCTGATAGTGTGCCAGTCCGGTGGATTCGAGCGGGTCGTTCTGTGCGCCTGCACGAACGGCGATGTAGGTTTGAATCTCGGGTTTCTCCGCGTTCTGCGTGAGATAAACGGTTAAACCGTTGTCCAGCGTGTAAATGCGCGCCGCCATCGGGTCGCCTTCTACCGTTTGGTACTTATACTCCTTGGCGTTCAAGCCCAGCGTACACAACGCCGCCAAAATAAGGGCAAAACATTTTTGCATTTTCATATTTTCACATTTTCTTATCTCACATTCGTTCGAACGATTACTTCTCATTTTCTCTCGCAGTCACCGTTCCGGTTTCTGCAAATTCTTTGATGTTGTCTATCATCTTTTCTATCCGCCAGACGGCGACATCTTTCCACATCTTGTTGGTCACGAACGCGGAGAAGAACCGCCCGAGTATCACGTTTATCTCGAAGTGCACCCGCGTATGTTCCGCATCTATAGCGGTGGTGTGGAACAGTCCGTCAGCGGCTTGCAGCAGCGCACCCGAGTACGTGATGTCGAGCCGCAAATAGCGTGTCCCGTCCACGATGCTGTCACTGCAGACACTGCCCAACTCGCGGTTTTTGAACCACGGTCTTCCGAACACGTTGATATTAAAGAACAACTTGCCGGAACGCGTCTCGGGGTCGTATTCGTTGCCCGTATAATGGATACTCACGGCGTCCTTGCCTTTAGGGTCGCCCTGGTCACCTGTTCCGAGGAACGCCCAAGAGAAAAGGCTGTTGATGTCCGTCTGCAAGGCATAAATGAACATGTCCACCACGGCATCTGTCCGTTCGGCAGAGCAGTCGAACACCCTGTCAAGGTGCACTTTCCGTGTCTGCCGTTCGCTTTGAGCGCACACGCTCACCGCCACGCAGAGCACACATCCTATGATTCCCAAACGCAGGCTCATCCGTTCATATATGCTTGCATCGTATTCTGCAGCAGGCTCACGATAGTCATCGGCCCTACTCCGCCCGGAACGGGCGTTATGTAGGCGCATTTCGGTGCTACGTTTTCAAAGTCCACATCGCCCGCCAAACGGTAGCCTTTCGGCGCAGCAGGGTCGTCCACACGCGTGATGCCCACGTCAATCACCGTCGCTCCTTCGCGCACCATGTCTGCC
>CAJOFV010000053.1 GCA_905233925.1 Paludibacteraceae bacterium | reverse complement strand
GCTGATCAAGTATGCGATTGTACTCAACAAACCGAATGACGGTTGCGGTGATCCGGGATTCAAGATGGAACTCTTTGACGAACACAACAACCCGATAACTGACCTCTGCGGTGTGCCCGACTTTACCTATTCATCGGCTGTTGCTTCCGGCGACTGGAACGAGACCAAAGAAAAACACGGGTTGGATATCTGTGTTTGGAAAGACTGGACAACGGTTGGTATCAACCTCCTGCAGTTCGCCGGTCAGAATATCAAGGTGCGCTTTACCACGCGTGACTGCGGTGGTGGCGGACACTTCGGCTACGGTTACTTCTGTCTGGATTGCGCTTCGGCGTATATCGAGACCGAGAACTGCGGTGCTGATGCCAAGGTGGTCTGCAATGCGCCGGACGGTTTCTCTTACCGGTGGACGGATGAAAATGGAACGGTGGTTGGTTATGACAGACAACTGGAGGCGGATGCAGGTTATCATGTATATACCTGCCGCGTCAGCTTCGTGGAGGACTCTACGTGCTACTTCGAGGTCAGCACCATTTCCGCACCGCGATTCCCCGTACCGGAATATACGTTCAAAATCAAGCCGGAAGAGTGCTCTAACCGTGTATACTTCACCAACAAGTCGCACATCATGAACAAGTACTACGGCTACGAATTGCATACGTCCGAGATTTGCAGTGACCAGGAATGGACATTCACCCGCTTCAGCGACGGTAAAGTGAACAAGACCACCAACTATGGTCCGATGTACGTGGCACCCGCCGAAGGCGATACGCTGCTGGTACGGTTGCGCGTGTTCACAGGCGACAACAACGCCTGCGACAGTACGATGGACAGTATTATTGTTGTGCCAAGCATTGTCAATACGGACAGCACGGAATACAAGGAACTCTGCGAAGGCGACGGTTACATGTTCTCTGGCAGATTCTATGCGGCGGAGCGGGATACGGTTTTGGCGGACACGACTGCCAACTTCGCGGGCTGCGACTCCATTTATACCCTCACCCTTAAGGTGCACCAGAAGACGCCGGAGCAGTTCCGTTATGATTCAATTTGTTCCGACTCGTCCATTGTCATTGGCGACAAGGAGTTTGACAAACCGGGCGTTTATACCGTCTTTATGCGGAACCAGTACGGATGTGACAGTATCGTCACGATGAACTTGACAGTCAACCAGTTAATCAACGCTGACGTGACTTCGGAAACGCCGATGATTGCCTGCGCCGACGGTGAGAATCTGGTACTTGACTTCAAGGTTCTTGAAGGACAGTATGACAGCATCCGTCTCATCTATAACGACGTGGCACACAAGGCCGGCTTCAAGGATATAGTGACGGACGAAGCCGGACTGACCTCGCTGACCATTCCTTATACGGTGGCGACGCTCCCCGGACAGTACGAGGCGGAACTCGAGTTCCATCAGTTCTGCTGCGGCGTGACCTCGTTCACAATACCGTTTGAGATACATTACCGCAGCAGCATTGTGCAGCAGAAGTGGAATGACGTTCTGGCTGTCACAACGGCCGTTCATAGGCTACCAGTGGTACAAGAACGACGAGCCCATTCGCGGCGCAACAGGTTCTTACCTCTACGAGCCGCTGGATACGACAGCCATCTATTACGTAATGCTGATGCGTCCGGACGGCGTGATAGTGGAGACCTGCCCGATTAAGCCGACCGTACACCAGGATATTACCAAGTTCCCGACGCTGGTCAAGACCTCGCAGCAGATTAGCGTCCGTCTCAACGAACCGATGCAGATACGCATCATCACTGCGACAGGACAAGTCTATTCCGTTCAGGACTTCAACGAGGGACAGGCAACGATTATCGCACCCGCACAGGTTGGTGCCTATATACTGGATGCTGTAAAACGCAACAACGAGCACCAGACGCAACACTTGATTGTAGGACATTAATGCTTTGAGATTATGAAGAGACTGTATATTATTCTGATTACCTCTATACTCGGGTTCGCTGCCGTTACGGCGCAGAATACCCGTCACCATTATAGTTGTGACTTTGAGAACGAAGTTGACCGTGCACGCTGGAAACTGACGCCCACGGTGGACAAGTCCATTGACGAGCAGATTAAGAACAGATGGTATCTCGGTGCACCGGGTAACAACGGCATCGGCGGTAAATACGGCTTGTTTATATCCGACGATGGCGGCGTTTCTGCCCACTATCAAGCCAAAAACTGCTTCGTGATAGCGTATGATACCTTGACGCTGGATCCCTTGACGAGCGGCGACTATCAGTTGGCGTTTGAGTACCGTGCAGTGGGTAATGTATATTCCAACTTTGACGGATTGTATGTATTCTGGGTTCCTGTGGTGGATCCGGATTCAGGTGATACCATCAGAATCTATTCCAATTCAACCAGTTCCGGCACCCTGCCGAGTGAGTTAAAGGACTATGTGGTGACCTTGCAGCCGACTGCGGATATCAAGTATGCCCCCTCTACAATGACATGGAAGCAGTTTACGGCTACGCTCAAGAACAAGCGCGTGGACAGCACACCGCACTATCTCATTTTCGCGTGGACAAACGGTTCCATGATGGAGCAGCAACCGCCTGCCTGTGTTGATAATATTGAGATTTCCGACAAGCGTCCCTGCGACCCGCCCACTCATCTGACGGTAACGGCGAATGGCGGTCAGTGTGTTATGACTTGGAGTGGCTCCTCGGATAAATATGAAGTGTCGGCGTATTCCTATGAGACAGACCGCTGGTACGGACCGGTCGATGTGACGGGACATACATATTCTTTTGCCGGACTGCCGTCCAGTGAAACGGACTTTATTGTGCGCAGCAAATGTGAGGATGACCTCTATAGTTTGAAGGTTATTCAGAACATGCTGGTATATAATCCTGACGAGTTGTGCGTGGATTACCTCAATTTGGACAATGCAAAATGCTATACCGGAACAGGGTTTACTAACACGACAACGTTCAATAGTTATGTGTTGGAAAAAGCGGACTACGGACCCACTAATCCGGAAAGCCGCCATACGGTACACTTTGACAAGACTGAAACCGAGCCGCGCTCGGGCGGTCTGTTGAAGACCATTCCGGACGGCGAACTGGCTTCCGTGCGTCTGGGTAACTGGCTCAACGGTAACCAGACTGAACGTATCGAATACTCCTTTAATTGCTTAAGTATGCCCCGCTGTTGGAGGCTCCGAGCCATTCGGATACGGAGAACCCGCGTTTCATGCTGGATATTATGGTAGGCGGTGTAACTATCGGGTCATGCGGACAGGCAGACTTTAATGCCAATAATGTGCTGATGGGAACGGGGACGAACAAACAGTTGCGTCCGGAAGCGGCTGCACAGGGTTGGCACATTACGCCTAAAGATATTGCACAAGCCAATGGAGCTGATGTTATTTGGAAAGAATGGACAACGGTCGGCGTTAACCTCAAGAACCCCGAGTACGAGGGCAAGAAACTGACCGTGCGGCTTTCGACGTTTGACTGCGCTATGGTACAGCACTGCGGATACGCTTACTTTACGCTCGGTTGCTCCGACGGTAAACTCAAAGACATGCAGTGCGGTCAGATTAACCCGAAATTCAATGCACCGGACGGATTTGTCTATCGCTGGTTCCTGGCGAGCGATGAGATTCACCGTCAGTCCGATGGCAAAATGCCTGAGCAGTATGTTAAGGGTCATGAGCAGACCTTCGAGGCCGGTTATCATGATGACAACCTCTACGCCGTCGATTGTATGTTCGTGCAGGATTCCGCCTGCTACTTCACGCTCTACGCTTCCACGCTCGCTACCAACCCCATTCCTGTGATGGATTACCAGCGTACGAATACGGACTGCGAGGCGAAGACCTACACCTACCACTTGGATGCTTCCAAGAGCTACGTGCAGGAAATTGACCACGTGACGGGCGACACCATCTACTCCAAACGCCATAAAATCGAGTTCTTCGAGTGGGGATTCGGAGAAGGCAAGGTCGATTATAATATCAAGACCGACCACGTCTTCCAGGCCTTTGAGGACAGGGACACCACCTACGAAGTGACCCTCACTACGCGCTTTATGACCTGCGAACGCACGGATACCATCCGAATCTTCATGCCGCGTATTACCAACTATGTGGACACTACGCACGCCTACTTGTGCGACTCCGACATCAAGTCCGGCGAAGGATATCTGTGGCATGGCAAGCGCTATGTGAACTATACCTTCGACTCCATTTTCATCCCGTCCATGACTTCGTGCGACACCATTTACTATCTTGACCTGCGCGAGCCTGCACGGGATACGGTCAGCAAGCTTATTTTTGACTATGAGACCTACGACTTCCACGGTACGTCCTACAACCAGACCGGCACATACTACTATGAATCGCCTGAGTGTGATACGGCTTCCGTGCTCAACCTCTTTATTTATGAGACGCTCAAGGCGCACCTGCTCGATTCTGTCTATCCGATTTGTGCGGGCGACGACAACTTCGTCCTGGAGTACGAGGTAACAAAGGGGACTTGCTTCAAGTTCTCGAACCGCTTTAAGGAAGCGGACATTATTGCGCCGATTGTGCGCGAGAATACTACTTCCGCAAGCGGCAAGTGCAGCCTGACTATTCCTGTTCCCACAGACCTCAAGCCCAACCGTTATCAGGGTTGGCTTACGCTGCATGATACCTTGCCCGAACAGGATGTCGAACTGGCATACACATTGGTGGTGAACTATCCCGTTTCCGTGCTCACGCAGCGCTGGAACGACGTCCTGGCTGTCAAGAACGCCGAGTACAACGGCGGTTTCGTATTCTCCGAATACCAGTGGTACAAGGACGGTCAGCCCATTGAAGGCGCAACAGGTTCGTATCTCTATCTCCCGCAGGGACTGGACTTCTCGGCAACTTATACCGCCGAACTCACCCGTCTCTCGGATCACGTGAAACTGTTTGCCTGCGCTATAAAGCCGGAGAAGATGCCGGAGAATATGCGCGATATCCCGACGCTTGTGCCGAAGGGCACACCGTTGGAGGTCAAAGGGCAGGGTGTTGCCCGTTGGTATAATGCGCTGGGTATATGTATCTCGGAGCAGCCGTACAACGACTCACCCGTCATCGCACCCTCCGTGGCAGGCTCCTTCATCCTGCAGCTTGACACGCACGCTTATCACTTGGTGGTTTGGTAACGGATACCAATCAGCACCGGATCATGGTCAGAGTAGCGGAAAAGAAGATTCTTTTTCGCTGCTTTTGTTAATTGGGAGCCCTTGAAATTATACTTGCTGTAATACACCGCCGAATAGTAGTAGTCGGTGTTCCAGTGAATATGCTTTACATCGGTTATCTGCGCGGCCATTGTCGGCGAAGCAAACACGCGGTCAAGACTCCCGCACTCGCCCTTGTAGCAGTACGAATAGTTGAGGCTGTCGCCCGCTAACATATCTTCATATCCCGCCTGCACAATCGTCTGAATAGGCTCTTCATAGCGGTAGCAGTTGAAATCGCCCACCACCAATATGTCGGGGTCGCTATGAACGCCGTCTGCATACGCTTGGCTGATATTGTTCAGCAGCGCGTGGATGTTGTTCATCCGCTTCTGGTTGGCAATGTCCGGCGCACCGCGTTTGCTGCGCGGGTGGTTGAGGGACACTACAAACCGTTCGCCCGTCTGCAAGTCCTCGAACCCTTGCACCATGAACCGGTAAGCGTATATATTCGGTGCCTGATAGGCACAGCGCAGTTCGCCGTACGGTTTCAGCCGGTCGCTGCGGTATATGAAGCCCACAGAAATCGTGTCGCCGTCCGTCTCGCTCGTGCGTATGAAGTCATAATGTGCTTTCTTCGCAATTTCATTCATCGCTTCCGCCAACTCCGCCGGCGCAGCGCAGCCTTTCTCTAGCTCGCACAGCGCGTACAGGTCGGCATTAAAGTGCGTAAGCGCGGATGCCACTTTCAGCCGTTGCAGCGCATGCTGCTGCGGCGTTGTGCGCTTCGAGGCATAGCCGCCCAGATGCACGAAGTAGTTCTGTATGTTCGCACAGCACACCACCACATCCGGCTTGCCTAAATCCGGCACGCGCTTTGACGGCTTGTAGTTCTTGAACTTCGGCTGCTGACCGGTCTGCAAATGCTGTTCGCCCATGACGTACGCCTCCAGATTGCGCACCGTCGCGCCCAAATTGAGGTAATACGGTGCCTTGCAGACCAGCTTGATGCGTTGTTGCGCGTTGTAGTCCACCAACTGCCAATAGCGTGTGCTGTCGCCTTTGTCCAGCCCTACAGCCCGCTCTTCCGGCACGTACAGCCGTTCAGGAGCCAGTGTAATCGAGTCATAGAACGTGCCGCAAACAACCAGTGGTGTCGTGAGGCAGATGCGTTGTCCCTGATAGTGCGCCCAACCGTTGGTGCGCAGGTCGTCTATCGTCACACGCTCTGTGGCGATACAATAACCGATGAACAACGAGAGAACAATCGTTAACCGTGTTTTCATGGGGTATGGAGGTTATTTCATTTCCCGTGTTTTGTGGGGGATGGCGGAGCGGGTGGCGTTGTAGCAGTCATAGCAGAGTGTGAAGCGGTCGCGGCGGCAGAGGATAATCATACCGATGTTCAATTGCCGTCCGCAGCATTCGCACGTGTAAGGCTCTTTGTTCTTGTACTGCTGTTTGTCCACGCATGTGGTCAGCCGCTCCATGATAGACGCCTTGTTGGCTTCGCGCTTGGCGATGGTCTCTTTTGTGTCGGGAGACTCGATGGGTTTGTTGGCGGCTGCCTGCGCCGCTACGGCGTTCTGCACGTTCTTGGGCGTACTTACTTTCTGCGTTGAATCCACCACAAACGCTTTCGGCATTCGCGCAATAAGGTCTTTGTTCGACGCCCATTCGGAGAAGTGGGCTTTCTCGTAATGCTTCAGAATAGCTTCGGCTGAAAGCATTAGTTTCGCTCCGCATTTGCGGCAGTAATAAGTCGCAGTCTCACTCATAATCGCAGAATTTAGGTTGCAAAGTTAAACTATTTTTTTGACATACGCAAATAAAATTGTGTTTTTTTGTCAATTTTGCCCAAAATCGCCCAAAATCACTCATCATTCATTCACTCATTCATTCATTCACTCCTTCATTCATTCATGATGATACGGCTCATTCCGCAGGATGGTCATTGCTCGGTACAGTTGTTCAACGAACAGCAGCCGTATCATCTGGTGCGAAAACGTCATCTTCGACAGCGACAGCATATCGTTGGCGCGGTCATACACGGCTTGCGAGAAACCGTACGCCCCGCCCACAACGAACACGATGTTCGGCGTTGTGGCAAGTTGTTTCTCAATCCACGCCGCGTACTCCACCGACCGGAACTCTTTCCCGCGTTCATCTAATAGTATCACGCGCGCGTTGTTCGGCACAGCTGCAAGGATTCGTTCGCCTTCAAGTGTCTTTTGTTGTTCGAACGACAGTTTGCCTTGTTTCAGCTCGGGGATTACTTTCACCTCAAACGGCACGTAGTGCGTCAGCCTTTTTTGGTACTCCGTAATCAGTGTCTCCAGGTTCTTGTCGGTTGTCTTCCCGACCAAAATCAATTGTATCATGTATAGGACGAATTAACTCTTTTGTTTGGCTATCACTTTTCATTTTGCGCTGCAAAAGTACAACTTTTTTCCCGTTTATGCAAAAAAAGTGCATTTTCTGACACTTTTCTGACACTTTTTTTCAAAAAAACTTGTACGATTCAAAAAAAAGCACTATCTTTGTAGCAAATTAACAAGACATGCACGAGCCAAACGTATGTGATAAGTATGTGATTGGTATGTGATTCGTATGTGATTAAGGGGACGAAAGGGGGAGGAAAAGGACATGAATAAATTTTATTAAAATTATACTATTATGGCAAGAGCAGATCTCGAGTTTCCATTCAAAGAATCCCACGGAGCAATAGAAAAACACGGCACCGTTAATCGTAAGAAAAAGTTCCGCAACAGCCGCGGACGCATCATTGGTGAGGGCATTCAGGAGTCCTATAAAATCGCCAACCCGCGCGACTGGAAAAAGAACCCCGCTTCCGAAGCTGAACTCGCTCACCGCAGCCTCTGGCAGGAAGTATGTTTCCGTACTGCGGAGATTCTCCAGTCCGCGCAGCCGGGCGGACCCACACAGCAACAGCTTATTCGCAAGCAGGTCAACAATGTTCCGGACTACTACACGCCCGAAGAAGTGCGGAGGCTTTATGCGCAGTACTATCACCGCTTCCTCGCACAAATGCCCAGAACGCGCGGCAAACATCCCGATCCGCAAGCGCCGCTGGACAAGCATACAAAAACGCCGAAGCGCTACGCACAGTTCCCCAATTTCGTCCGGGCGATGATTCATATTGAACTCAAATCCGCCGAATAATGTAAAAAATGCAAAAAAAAGTTGCATGTGTGCAAAATTCTTTGTACCTTTGCAGCGTTTTTGAAAAAACTGAAGAATATGCAACTCAAGAAATTGTCCGTTATCCTCGCAGTTGTAATGCTGTTCGCAACCGGCTGCACCCAGGAAGAAGAACTCAAACAGGTAACTCCGGCTGCGAAAACCGAAACAACGCTTGCCGGTAATGTCGCCAAACCCGCATGGGCAGTGCCGGAGGACTATGACATGACTTCCTCCATGACTGCCATCGTCAAGGTCGATTTGACGCAGACCTATGAAAAGGAACTCGCCGGTCTCAATTGGAAAGTCTCCGCAGACGATGTCTTTGCCGCCTTTGACGGAGAAACGTGCATCGGTGTGGCTGAACTGTCGGAGAATCTGTTTTTCCTCTATATTACCGCACCGGCTTCCGGCGCACAGACCGTTGCGCTTCGCTACTGGTCATCTGCGCTGAAGAACGTTTTTGTTGCTCAGGAAACAATTACTTTCGCCAACGACCAGCACCTCGGTTCTGTTTCCGAACCTTTTGCTCCTAAATTCGTGGTGAAACAATAAGCCCGTTGACCGTTAATCCCGATACAATTACCCGAAAAGTGCGAAAAAATCGCACTTTTTTGGTATTATGACGGAAAAATACGCAAAAAATGCAAAAATATTTGGTCGGTTGGAAAAAATATTGTACTTTTGCGGCGTATTTTGAAATTTAATCGGATTAAAACTTAAAACAAGCGTCAAATTATGGGTAATATCCGTTTCGAATCGTTAAAAACCGCTTTTGGACATTCTTCTGTGGCGGTAGAGATGCCGGATGGCAAAGTAAAGGACTATTTTGCGCAAGATGTATTCACGCGCGAAAAGATGAAGGAGTATATCTCCCAGGATGTGCTCGACCAGTTGTTTGATGATGTGGATAATGGCCGCACGATCCACCGCGACATTGCCGGTGTAGTGGCTATTGGTATCCGCAAATGGGCAATTGAGCACGGTGCAACGCATTTCACGCACTGGTTTCAGCCGCTGACAGGCGGAACGGCGGAGAAGCATGATGCTTTCTTCTCGCTGGACAAGAGCGGAGCGTTGTTGGAGGAGTTCAGCGGAGATTCCCTCTATCAGCAGGAGCCGGACGCTTCTTCTTTCCCGAGTGGCGGAATCCGCAACACATTCGAGGCACGCGGCTATTCGGCTTGGGATCCTTCCAGTCCGGTATTCTTAATCGGTGACACGCTCTGTATTCCGACGGTCTTTGTTGCTTATACGGGCGAGGCGTTGGATTACAAAACTCCCCTTATCCGTTCTACGGCGGCATTATGCCATGCTGCCCGCGAAGTATGTGCATATTTTGATAAACAGGTAAAGCACGTGCATGCCAATTTGGGTTGGGAGCAGGAGTATTTCCTGGTGGATGAAGCGCTGTATAATGCCCGTCCCGATTTGATGTTGACTGGCAGAACGCTCATGGGGCACAACAGCGCCAAGAGCCAGCAACTGGAAGACCACTACTTCGGTGCTATTCCTGCACGTGTGCTGGCGTTTATGCGCGAACTGGAATATGAGGCGCTCAAAGCGGGCATTCCCGTGCGTACGCGTCATAATGAGGTGGCACCTAACCAGTTTGAAATGGCGCCTATTTTTGAGGAAGTGAATCTCGCGAACGATCATAACCTGCTCGTCATGTCGATTATGGAGCGCGTGGCGGAGAAGCATCATTTCCGGGTGCTGCTGCACGAAAAACCCTACGCCGGTGTGAACGGAAGTGGTAAGCACTGTAATTGGTCGATGCAGACGAATACGGGCATTAACCTGCTCGCGCCGGGAAAGAATCCGTACCAAAACCTGCAGTTCATTACCTTCCTTGTGAATGTTCTCATGGCGGTACAGCGGCATAACGGGCTGCTTAAAGCCAGCATCGTCAGCGCCACGAACGAGCACCGTTTGGGCGCGAACGAAGCACCGCCGGCAATTATCTCCGTCTTCCTCGGTAAGCAAATCAGCGAAGTGCTCGACAAACTCGAACACGCAACCGCCGAGCAGGCAATCATCATCAATGCCAAAAAAGAGATGAAACTCGGTGTAGCGAATATTCCCGAGATTCTTCTGGATAATACAGACCGTAACCGTACATCACCGTTTGCTTTTACCGGTAACCGCTTCGAGTTCCGTGCAGTAGGCTCGTCCGCAAACTGCGGCGCGGCCATGTTGGCGCTCAACGCTGCTGTAGCGGAGCAACTGATGCTTTTCAAGGCGGAAGTGGACAAGCGCATCGAGAAAGGTGAAGCAAAAGAGCGCGTGCTCTTTGATGTCATAAAGAAATACATCGTGGCATGCAAAGCCATCCGTTTCGACGGCAACGGCTATAGTGACGAATGGCGCGCAGAGGCCGCCAAACGCGGTTTGGACTGTGAGACAAGTGTGCCGTTGGTAATTGACCGCTACCTCGCTCCGGACAATATAAAGATGTTCGAAAAGACTGGTGTATTGAGCGAAGCGGAACTGCACAGCCGTAGCGAAGTAAAGTGGGAGACCTATACGAAGAAACTGCAAATCGAGAGCCGCGTCATCGGCGATCTGGTGGTTAATCACGTGTTGCCTGCCGCCAAACGCTACCAGACGATGCTCTTGCAGAACGTGCTGGCTGTTAAGCAGGTCTTCAGTGCCGAAGAGGTGGCAAGCCTCAATGAGATGGATTACAGCATCATCCGTCAGATTGAGCATCATTCCGGTGCTATCCTTGATGGCGTGGAGCGTATGACCGAGGCGCGGCATAAAGCGAACCGTCAGCCGGACGAGCGCAGCAAAGCAATTGCTTATCATGATAATGTGCTGCCGCTGATGGCGGAGATTCGCGAGCATGCGGATGCACTTGAACTCGTTGTGGATGATGAGTTGTGGACATTACCGAAATACAGAGAATTGATGTTTATACACTGATATACGGATGCAGACCATACCGTTTGTAAAAATGCACGGTTTGGGGAATGATTATGTGTACATTGATTGTTTCCCGGCAGCCACGGCGGCGTTCATAGCGCAGGCAGACCTTTCCGCGTTGGCACGCCGTATGTCCGACCGTCATTTTGGCATGACGGACTGGTGCTTATCCTGCCTGACGCGCAGGCGGATGCGCATATGCGGATGTTCAACGCTGACGGTACGGAGGCGCAGATGTGCGGCAACGCTATTCGTTGTGTCGCCAAGTACCTCTATGAAAGCGGAATATGCCCCTCGGAGCATCTTCGCATACAGACGCGTGCAGGCATGCGTGCACTCGATGTGCACGTTACGAACGGCATCGTGGAGCAGGTTACGGTTAGTATGGGCAAGCCGCTTGTCGCGGAAGACACCTTGCTGTTGGATAACAAATCGTTGCCCTTCTTCGATGTCAACATGGGTAATCCGCACGCTGTCTTCTTTCGCGAGGCAATGCCTCAGACGGCGGATGTACTGGCAGTAGGTGAACGCATAGGGACGCACACTCATTTTCCCGAAGGAACAAATGTGGAGTTCGCAGTGGTGCGTAATGGCAGGGAACTGGATATGCGCGTGTGGGAACGCGGAACAGGGGAGACTTTGGCCTGTGGTACAGGGGCTTGCGCTACGGCGGCTGCAGCAATGCGGTCGGGAAAAACGGAGCGGGTAGTTACTGTTCACTTGCTCGGCGGCGATTTGATGATTCGCTGGGAAAAGGATGACAGCGAGCTGTACATGACCGGTTCGGCAACGGAAGTCTTCCGCGGTGAATATAATTTATAGACTTGACAACGATGAAAAAGAATACGAATTTCCAAAATATGCCGGAGCAGTACCTGTTCATTGATGTATGCAACCGTGCCGAGGCGTACCAGGCAGCGCATCCGGAGCAACGGCTGTTGCGTCTGGGTGTGGGCGATGTGACGCGTCCCTTGCCTGCGACCATAGTAAAGGCGCTGCAGCAGGCAGCCGGTGAACTGGGGCAGGCGGAGACTTTCCGCGGTTACTGCCTGGAAGAAGGGTACGAGTGGCTGCGCCGTTGTATCATCGATAATGATTATGCTCCTCTGGGTATCTCGTTGGATTTGAGCGAAGTGTTCATCAGCGACGGAGCTGGCAGCGACTTGGGCAACTTGAGCGAGTTGTTCGCTACGGACAACACGGTCGCTATTATGGATCCGACTTATCCTGCTTATACGGACGCCAACTTGATGGCAGGCCGCCACATGATTTATCTGCCCTGCCACGCGCAGAACGGTTTTGTGCCCGATTTGCCGCAGGAGAAGGCGGATATTATATACCTTTGCTTCCCCAATAACCCGACGGGCGCGGTACTTACGTATGCACAGCTGGCACGCTGGGTGGACTACGCCCGCGCGAACCATAGTGTAATTATCTTTGACGCGGCGTACGAAGCCTATATCACGCAGCCCGGAATCCCGCACAGCATCTATGAAATAGAGGGCGCAAAAGAGGTGGCTATAGAAGTGCGGAGTTACAGCAAAACGGCGGGCTTTACCTCGGTGCGGTGCGGTTATACTATCGTGCCGGAAGCCACGGGGTTGAGAGCGATGTGGCTGCGCAGACAATGCACCAAATACAACGGCACGTCTTATATAGCACAGCGTGCCGCACAAGCCACGTATACGCCGGAGGGCAAAGCGGGAATACGCGCGAATCTGGATTTCTACATGGGAACGGCACACCTGATAAAAAGCCGTTTGCAGGAAATGGGTTACGAGGTATATGGCGGCGAAAATGCGCCGTATATATGGTGTAAGGCTCCGCACAACTGGGGATCTTGGACGTTCTTTGACCATCTCTTGCAGCAATGCCAGGTGCTTTGCACGCCCGGAGCGGGATTCGGAGAATCAGGCGAAGGGTATGTACGTTTTTCGGCGTTCTCGAAACGCGAGGACTGTGTGGAAGCCCTGCAACGGATACAAAAATTTATATAAAATGATAAAATCGTAAATGACTAAATCATAAATACTATGTGTGGAATCGTAGGATATATCGGCAAGCGCAAGGCGTACCCGATTTTGATTAAAGGCTTGCACCGTTTGGAGTACCGTGGTTACGACAGCGCAGGCGTGGCGCTCATCAACGGCGGAGGCAAACTGAACGTCTATAAGGCCAAAGGCAAGGTGGCGGAGTTGGAAGCGTTTGCGGCGGACAAAGACACGGACGGCTGCATTGGCATTGCGCACACACGCTGGGCAACGCACGGCGAGCCAAACACCGTTAATGCGCACCCCCATTACTCGGAGAGTGAACGCCTTGCCATTATCCACAATGGCATTATTGAGAACTATGCAGTGCTCAAAGCCGGTCTGATGCAGGAGGGCTACACCTTCAAATCCGATACGGACACGGAAGTGCTGGTGCAACTGATTGAATACACGCAGGTTAACCGCCACGTGGATCTCAAAACGGCGGTACAACTGGCGTTGCAGCAGGTCATAGGTGCTTATGCGATTGCGATTCTGGACAAGGATAATCCTGACACGCTCATTGCCGCACGCAAAGGCAGTCCGCTGGTGGTCGGAATAGGAACGAACGAGTATTTCCTGGCTTCGGACGCTACGCCGATTGTGGAATACACGGACAAGGTCATTTATATCGAGGATGAGGAAGTAGTAGCCTTGCGCGTCGGACAGGAGGTGGATATTACCACCATTGGTAATGTGCAGAAAACACCGGAGATAAAACGTCTGGAGTTGTCGCTCAATCAGTTGGAGAAAGGTGGTTACCCGCACTTCATGCTCAAAGAGATCTTCGAGCAGCCGCGTACGCTCACGGACTCCATGCGCGGACGCGTGAACGTGCGCCAGGACAACATTGCCTTGTCGGGATTCATTGACAACAAAAAGCGTTTCCTCAATGCCAAACGTATCATCATCACCGCTTGCGGCACTTCTTGGCACGCCGGACTGATTGCGATGTACGCTATGGAAGAGTTTGCGCAAATCCCTGTGGAAGTGGAGTACTCAAGCGAGTTCCGTTACCGCAAGCCTGTCATCAACAAGAACGATGTCGTGATAGCTATTTCGCAGTCGGGAGAGACGGCGGATACCTTGGCGGCGATTCAGCTTGCAAAGGAAAAGGGCGCGTTCATCTTCTCAATATGTAACGTGGTGGGTGCATCCATCCCGCGTTTGAGTGACAGCGGCTGCTATACGCACGTGGGTCCAGAAATCGGCGTGGCGAGCACGAAGGCATTTACCGCACAGGTAACGGCGTTGACTATGTTAGCGCTGTGCATCGGCCGCGAGAAAGGAACCATTAGTCCGGAGAAATACCTGACTATTGTCCGCGAACTGGGACAGATTCCCGACAAGATTGAACTGGTGCTCAAGCAGAACCAGCGTATCTCGGACTTTGCCAAGACCTTCACCTACGCGCAGAACTTTATCTATCTGGGACGCGGCTATAATTTCCCGGTGGCTTTGGAAGGTGCGCTCAAGCTTAAAGAGATTTCCTATATTCACGCGGAAGGTTACCCTGCCGCGGAAATGAAGCATGGTCCGATTGCGCTTGTTTCGCAGGAAATGCCTGTCGTAGTCGTGGCTCCGCGCTGCGGCACGTACGAGAAGATAGTGAGCAATATTCAGGAAATCAAAGCGCGTCACGGCAAGGTCATTGCCGTCGTTACGGAGGGCGACGAACTGGTTCACTCGATGGCGGATTACACGATTACCGTGCCTCAAACGGAAGAGTGCCTTACGCCGCTGCTGACGGTTATTCCGTTGCAGTTGCTGGCGTACCACATCGCCGTGGTTAAGGGCTGTGATGTGGATCAACCGCGTAACCTCGCCAAGTCCGTGACAGTGGAATAAGTATATTAACACACAAAATACAGAATTATGAAAGTAGCGATTATTGGTTACGGCAACATCGGCAAAGCCGTAGAACAAGCCGTTTTGACAGCGCCGGATATGGTGCTCTCGGATGTCTATCACCACAACGACAACCTGTCGCGCATTAAAGCCGACGTGGCAATCTTGTGCGTGCCGACCCGTGAAGTACCCGAGTATGCGCAACTGTGCATCAATCAGGGACTGGCAACGGTTGATTCGTTTGACATTCACACGCGCATCAGCGGTTTGCGCCAACAACTCATGCCGCTTGACAAACAGAACAAGACCGTCAGTGTCATTGCTGCCGGTTGGGATCCGGGCAGTGACTCGGTCGTTCGCGCTATGCTGCAGGCGATTGCGCCGCAGGGCATTACCTACACGAACTTTGGTCCCGGACGCTCTATGGGGCACACTGTGGCTGCCAAAGCTATCGAAGGCGTGAAGGATGCGCTCTCCATGACCATCCCGTTGGGTACAGGTGTACACCGCCGCATGGTCTATGTCGAGCTTGAAGACGGCGCTGATCTCAAACGCGTAGAGAAACTCATTCTCAAGGACGATTATTTTGCACACGACGAAACGCACGTCATTGCTGTTCCTTCTGTGGCTGAACTCAACAATGTGGCGCACGGTGTAAACCTCACCCGTTCGGGCGTAAGCGGCACAACTCACAACCAGCGCTTTGAGTTTAACATGGCCATCAACAACCCCGCGTTGACGGGACAGGTTATGGTGGCCTGTGCGCGCGCGGCTGTGCGGATGAAAGAAGCAGGACGCTTTGGTGCTTATACAATGATTGAACTGGCACCTGTTGACCTTCTCGCAGGCGACAAAGAAGCGAACATCAAGGCTTTGGTATGAGGCATAAAATCCTTGTTGTTGTAAGTCTCTTATTTACTGTTCTGAACGTTTTTGCCACCGAATCCGATTCGGTGGCTTCGTCGTTGCGTCTGTCGGAAGTCGAAGTGACCGCAACGCAACCCGAGCCGGCGTTGCAGGCGGTGCGGATTTCGCAAAAATACTGCAAAGCAATCTGACGGCGCAGCTTTGCCCGGATAACCGCCGTGTGGCGGAGCCTGCGGACAAGGACATTTATCTCATGCGGCGCGCGCAGCACCCCGCAGTGCTCGCGGAATGCGGTTTTCTCTCCAATCCGGACGATCTGGAGCGGCTTCAGTCCGCAGTGTACCGCACAAAGCTGGCGGTCGTGATGCTTTCGTCGTATCTGCAATATACATCAGGAGCCATGGTATGAAAGAGAAAAAGATTTTTTACTGCTCTGCCTGCGGGAACGAAACGCCCCGCTGGCAGGGCCAGTGCCCGGCCTGCGGGTCATGGAATACGCTGAC
>CAJOFV010000052.1:1342-15925 GCA_905233925.1 Paludibacteraceae bacterium | reverse complement strand
TAGAGATAGTCCATCGCCACGGCATCATAGACGCGGGTCAGGCCGTTGCCCCAACCGCCGCCGTCGTTCTCCAGCGCCTGACGGATTGCCTCTTCCACGGGGAAGTCCATGACAGTCGGCAGGTGGCTGTCGAAGCCGTCGTAGTTATTGGCGCCGGATTGCCAGTACGCCACCGCCGGAGCAGGACGTGTCCAGCACTCGCCGACAATGTTGATGTTCGGATATTCCTCACGGATAACTTTCAGCCACTCGGCTCCGGGCAGACGCTCGATATATGGATACGTATCCACGCGCAAACCGTCCAAATCCGCATATTCAATCCACCAGATAGCCCACTGCTGGAAGTACTTCAGCAGGTCTTTGTTCTCCAGGTTCATATCCGGCATAGGTTTGTCGAACCAGCCGCGGTTGGACATCAGGCGGTCGTACTGGGAAGCGTTGATATCGTAGTTTGCGGAGAACACGTTCGGCGTGTTCGTGAACTCGTCAAACTGGTTCACCCAGTCGTGATAAGGCAGGTCTTTCATCCACCAGTGCTCGCTGCCGCAGTGGTTGGGAACCATGTCCATAAGCATCTTGATGCCTTTCTTGTGGGCTTCCTGCACAAGTTTGCAGTACAGCGCGTTGTCGCCGTAGCGCGGGTCGATATGGTAGTAGTCCGAGCATGCGTAGCCGTGATAGCTCCACGCAGCCTCGTTGTCACCTAACATCGGCGTCGGCCAGATAGCTGTTGCGCCGAGTGCGGAGATGTGGTCAAGGCTGTTGATGATACCCTGTATATCGCCGCCCCAACGTCCGTGAACGTTGTTCTTGTCGGCTTTCTCTTTGGTGTCTTTGGTGGAGTTGTTGGACTCGTCGCCATCCACGAAGCGGTCGCTCATAATGAGGTAAACCACATCCGCCGAGGTGAACGACTGACGCTCGCGGCTGCCTTTGCGGCGTTCGCCGATAACGTAGTCCGCCACAGCGCGTTTGCCGTCCTTGATAAACAGGAAGCGGTAGTTACCGGGTTCGTTAACGTCCACATCCACAAACAGATAGTTATTGGACTCTGCATTATGCTGTCCCTTGATGACAATGCCTTTGGTGGCGGTGTCCCATTTGCCTTTCTTCAGTTCTTTGCTGACGGTAACCTGTGCGTCGGCGAGGTCCTCGCCGTAGAACATCAGCGTCAGGGGGCAGTTCATGTTCGTCCACCAGCTGAGCGGCTCCACGCGGCTGACTGCCGGAGCGGCATTATTTACGGAAATTGCGCCGAAAAGGGCGATAAAGGCAACAAGTGCCAAGCGAATGATGTTTTTCATATTACAGTTCATTTATATAGATTTCGTGTGCATGAAGTTCCTCGTGTCGGAGTTCGAGGAAGTGCTTCCACAGCTTTTTACGGTACTTGGTGCTGGTTTCAAGGAAGTCTTCCGTTCCTTGTGCGTCGATGCGGTCAAACACCAGTCCGATGGTTATTTTGTGCGTGTCAAGCGCCGGCTGGTAATTTGCCCTCGATATACACTTCGCGCACGATATTGGTCGCCGTCAGGCGCTCCAACAGCAGCGAAGCCTGCCGCACGGGAATACCGTTCACAATAGCTAATTCGCGTGCCGTGAGCGGCGGCTCGTCGTTCTCAAATCGGCTGATGATAGCAGCTAACAGCGACAGCGTCAGGAAGTCCTTGTACCGGCGCGACATGTGCTCCAAATCGTGCTCGTAGGCAAAGAGCTCGTTGTTTTGTATCGCGTAGGAGGTCTCGGCGCCGATAAGCACGATGAGACTGATCCACTTGACGACGATAAGCAGCATCGGAATGAACGCAAACGCACCATACACAATGCTCGTGCGCGAGAGATACGCCACCACATACACCGACAGCGCCTCAATCAGCATAAGGAAGAACGCGGTAATAAGCCCCGGAATCAAGCCCGAGATAAACCGCACTTTCGTGTTTGGAATGGCGATGTACATCCACATGAATATGCACGTAGCCACGACAAACTGCAAGAAGTTCAGTCCGCCGTCGCGGAAGCGGTTCAGGAAGTGGAAAAACTCCCAGGTCTCGGCGGCGGTGTGCAGGTAGATGTTCAGACCGATTGTGACGATAATCAGCACCGGAATAAGGAACAATATCGCGATATACGTCACGGACTGGCGCATAATCGAACGGCTCTGTTGGACGTTCCATATCTCGTTGAACGAACTCTCGACGCTGCGGAAGAAGGTATAGACGGCGCCGATGAGCACGATGATACCGATGCCGATGAACACCCCTTCGGTGCTTGTGTCCAGGTACCGGTGCACCATTTCCATGATGGACGGCATGAACTCGGACTGCCCGATGGCAGTGTCGGTCAGTTTCTCCTCAATCAACTCCGAGAACCCGAAGCCTTTGGCGATGGCGAGCACCATAGCCAGAATAGGCACGATGGCGAAGAGTAGGGAGTAGGTGAGGTGGTCGGCTCGGATAGACAGCGCTTTGCTGCCGAATCCGCGCATGACCAGCACTAAGGTTTTGAGCGTATGCATACCGAACCGGCGGAGTGGAGAAAGACCTTCTTCGCTCTTCCGCCACAGTTCATAGTTGATGTAATCCTTTATATTCTTGATTTTGCTCATAATGACCCATTATGATTGAATATGTGTCTGAAAAAAGCAGGTTTATAAGCCGGGTTCTGTACGCCCGTGAGGCGCGTTAGTCATTAATCTCGAACATACATTGCTGCATGCTTCTCTCGCTTCCTACCCTCCGGCTTGGTCGAGCAGACCTCAAACGCCGGTTTACTTGGAATTGCAGCCCAAAGTGTAGTCGTTTCACCCGCCGATGGCGACTCGTCTCTGTACCAGTGACCCGACATTACTGCCGGAAGGCCGTTAACCTCTTTGGTGCTCTCTGCTGCCCGGACTTTCCTCTACGTGCGGGATTAAGCGGCGTACCGTTTTCTTCCGTCGCGTAGCGACTAACCAACCTGCGAGCGGCTTACGGGAATCGAACCCGCCTCCTCGGCTTGGGAAGCCGATGCACTACCGATGTGCTAAAGCCGCATTTCGACCGCAAAAGTACTGCTTTTTTTTGATATGCACAAAAAAAAGTGCGATTTTCTCACACTTTTTTTGTTTTTGGAGCAGAAACTTCTTTTTGGAATAAAAAACAGGGAACTTTTTTCATTTTTTTCGCGCGTACGCTTGCACATATAAAAAAAAAGTAGTACCTTTGCGGGCTGAAAAGGCAAAAATTAAAAGACAAAAGATATAAGTTTATAAAATAACCCTATAAAATCATGAAAACACAAGTGATCATGCAGCAATTGGCTGCGAAACATCCGGGCGAAGCAGAGTATCTGCAAGCCGTTGAAGAAGTGCTGAACTCTATTGAAGAGGTGTACAATCAACATCCCGAGTTTGAGGCAGCAAAGATAGTTGAACGTATGGTCGAGCCTGACCGTATTTTCACTTTCCGCGTAACGTGGGTGGATGACAAAGGCAATGTGCAAACGAACCTTGGTTACCGCGTTCAGTTCAACGCGGCGATTGGCCCCTACAAAGGCGGTTTGCGCTTCCACAGAGCGGTTAATCCGTCCATGTTGAAGTTCCTCGGTTTCGAGCAGACCTTCAAGAACGCGCTGACAACCCTGCCGATGGGTGGCGCGAAAGGCGGTAGTGACTTTGACCCCGTGGGCAAGTCCGATGCCGAAATCATGCGTTTCTGCCAGGCGTTCATGTTGGAGCTCTGGCGCTGCATCGGTCCCGACCAGGATATCCCGGCAGGTGACGTGGGCGTAGGCGGCCGCGAAATAGGCTTCCTCAACGGTATGTACCAGAAGCTCGCGCGCGAATATCACACGGGCGTTCTGACCGGCAAAGGCATGACCTGGGGCGGCTCGATTCTCCGTCCGGAGGCCACCGGTTACGGCGCTTTGTACTTCACGCAGCACCTCCTCGCCAAGGCGGGACATGATATCAAGGGCAAGAAAGTAGCCGTTTCGGGCTTCGGAAACGTAGCTTGGGGCGCCTGCAAGAAAGCCACAGAATTAGGTGCGAAGGTGATTGCTATTTCGGGACCTGATGGCGTTTGCGCTATTCCGGACGGCATCACGGCGGAGATGATAGATTATATGCTCGTTATGCGTTCCTCGAACCGCAACAAAGTGCAGGATATGGCGGACAAGTTCCCCGGCAAAGCCATCTTCACGGAAGGTAAAAAGGCTTGGTCTGTTCCGTGCGACATCGCACTGCCTTGTGCGTTCCAGAACGAATTGAGCGAGGATGATGCCAAGGAACTGAAGAAGAACGGTTGCTGGTGCTGCTGCGAGGTATCGAACATGGGCTGCCAGCCCGGTGCGATTAACTTCTTCCAGTCCAACGGCGTGCTCTTTGCCCCGGGTAAAGCGGTCAACGCAGGCGGTGTGGCAACATCCGGTCTGGAGATGACGCAGAACGCACAGCACCTGAACTGGAAAGCCGCAGAGGTGGATGACCGTCTGCATCATATCATGGAGTCGATTCACGCCCAGTGCGTACAGTTCGGTACACGTCCGGACGGCAGCGTGGACTACGTGAAAGGCGCCAACATCGCCGGCTTCATGAAAGTGGCACAAGCCATGCTCGAACAAGGAATTATCTAGAAATCTAGATGCATAGTATTCTAGAAAACTGGCAAATAACGAAAATTATGTATACTGATTTTCAAAAACACCTGCAAACCACCTTACAGGAAATCAAGGATGCAGGATTATATAAGAACGAGCGCGTGATTATCACGCCGCAGTCCTCGGCGATAAAAGTCGAGGGTGGGGCGGATGTGATTAACTTTTGCGCGAACAACTACCTCGGTCTGGCGGACAATGCCGAACTCATTCAAGCGGCGAAAGACCGGATGGATGCCCGTGGTTACGGGATGGCGTCGGTGCGTTTCATCTGCGGCACGCAGGACACGCACAAGCAGTTGGAGAAAGCCATTTCGGACTTCTTCGGCACCGAGGACACCATCCTTTATGCCGCGTGCTTCGATGCCAACGGCGGTTTGTTCGAACCGCTGCTTACCGAGCAGGATGCCATCATCTCCGACGCGCTGAACCATGCGTCCATCATCGACGGTGTACGTCTCTGCAAGGCGGTGCGCTACCGCTACAAGAACGGCGACGTGGCAGACCTCGAAGAGCAACTCAAAGCCGCACAGGCACAGCGCTTCCGCATCATTGCCACAGACGGTGTCTTCTCAATGGACGGTAACGTCTGCCCGCTCGACAAAATTTACGAACTGGCGCAGAAATACAACGCGCTCGTCATGGTGGACGAAAGCCACTCCGCAGGCGTAGTCGGCAAAACCGGACACGGTGTAACCGAACTATACAACATGCGTGGCAAGATTGAAATTATCACCGGCACACTCGGCAAAGCCTTCGGCGGTTCGGTAGGCGGTTTCACCACCGGCAAGAAAGAGATTATCGACCTTCTGCGCCAGCGCAGCCGTCCGTATCTCTTCTCGAACTCCATTCCGCCGATGATTGCAGCGGCGGGGCTCAAGACCTTCGAGTTGCTCACGCGCGACAACACCTTGCAGGACAAACTGCACGCCAACACCGAGTACTTCGTGACCCGCATGAAAGCCGCCGGTTTTGATATCAAGCCCACGCAGTCGGCTATCTGTGCTGTTATGCTGTACGACGCGCGTCTTTCGCAGGAGTTTGCAGCGGCGTTGCAGCAGGAAGGCATTTATGTCACCGGCTTCTACTATCCCGTTGTGCCGCAGGGGCAGGCGCGCATTCGCGTGCAGCTCTCCGCAGCACATACGCAGGAGCAACTGGATAAAGGTATAGCAGCATTTACCAAGATAGGAAAACAACTGAGAGTACTCAAATGAAAGCATTAGTAAAACGTTATCCGGATTACGGCATTTGGATGGAAGAAGTGCCAATGCCTGTTGTGGGCGTGAACGACGTGCTCATTAAGGTCAAGAAAGCCGCTATTTGCGGCACAGACCTGCACATGTACAAATGGGACGAATGGTCACAGAACCACTGCAAACCGCCTTATATTATGGGGCATGAGTTTGTGGGCGAAGTGGTTGAAATAGGTTCCGGCGTACAGAGCATCTTTGTGGGCGACCGCGTCACGGCGGAAGGACATATCGTCTGCGGTCACTGCCGTAACTGCCGCCGTGGAATGGGGCATGTGTGCATGAACACCATCTCTGTCGGTATCATGGGCAAGGACGGCTGTTTTGCGGAGTATGTCTCAATCCCCGAGTCGAATGTGGTGAAGCTCAACCCCGCTATCCCCGATGACTTTGCGGCGATAATGGACCCGTTTGGCAATGCCACGCATACGGCGCTGGCTTTCCCGATTTTGGGCGAGGACGTGCTCATTACCGGTGCAGGCCTGATTGGCACTATGGCGGCGGGTATTTGCCGTTACGCCGGTGCCAAACATATTGTCGTGACGGACATTAACCCCATGCGTCTGGAGATCGCCCGGAAAATGGGTGCGACCATGACCGTGGACGAAGCCAAAGGCGAAACCGTCGAGTACGCGATGCAGAAACTGGGTATTCAGGGCTTCGATGTAGGACTGGAGATGTCTGGCGCACCGTCTGCCTTCAATGAAATGATTGCGCACATGTACAAGGGCGCGAACATTGCCCAGCTCGGAATTCTGCCGTCCGAGACCAAGGTCAACTGGTCTGATGTCATCTTTAATGCGCTGACAATCAAGGGTATAACCGGTCGCCGCATGTGGGAGACCTGGTATCAGATGGAGCAGATGATTCTTGGCGGTTTGGACCTCTCGCCCGTGATTACGCACCGTTTCAAGTTTGAGGATTTCCAGCAGGGATTCAACGTGATGGTAAGCGGCAAGTGCGGCAAAGTGCTCCTCGAATGGTAACGCTGGCACGATTATTGTACAATACTAGATACCTGGCAACCTGGCAACCTGGAAAACTAGATAATATTAACTCAAAAAAACAAAAATTGTATGAAAAAGACAAATCTCTTACTGGCCTTGATGGCTATGGTGTCGATGTCGGTTTCTGCCGCGCTGACGCCGGAAGGTCTGACCGAGTACAAGTTGGATAACGGCTTGACCGTTATGCTGTGGGAAGACCACGACCAACCTGATGTGGAGGGTTATGTAGTGGTACGTGCCGGTTCGGTGGACGAACCTGCCGAGTACACCGGTTTGGCGCACTACCTTGAGCACATGATGTTCAAAGGTACGCAGAAAATCGGCGCGCTTGACTGGGAGGCTGAAAAACCCATTTACGACTCGATTATTGCCCTGTATGACCAGTACAGCGAGGCTACTGACCCGAAAGTGCGCGAGCAACTGGCTACGCAAATCAACGAGTGCTCCATGCGCGAAGCGAAGATTTCTTCTACCGAGGATTTCTTCAACATGCTTGACCTTATCGGTTGCGAAGGCGTGAACGCATACACGAGTTATGACGTAACCTGTTATCACAACTCCTTCCCCGCAGCAGAAATGTACCGTTGGTTGCAAATCTTCTCGGAGCGTCTGATTAATCCTGTCTTCCGTACGTTCCAGGCAGAGTTGGAGAACGTGTTCGAAGAGTACAACATGTACGCCAACGACCCCTCGTCGCAGGTCAGCAAACAGCTCTACGCAGACATTTATAAAGGTTGCCCCTACGAGCGCGACGTAATCGGTCTGCCCGAGCACTTGAAGAACCCGCGTCTGTCGAAACTCATTGAGTTCTACAACACCTGGTACGTGCCCAACAACATGGCGCTCATTATTGTCGGTGACTTCGATTCGGAGACGGCAAAGCCCATGATTCAGGAGACATTCTCGCGCCTTGTGCCGAAAGACCTGCCCGAGCGTCCTACTTATGAGGAAACGTCCTTCGAAGGCAACCCAACCAAACACTACAAACTCGGTTACACCCCCGAAGTCGTTTGGGTTTACCAGGGCTGCAAAGAGGGCGACAAAGACCAGGTAGCGCTGGATTTCGCATTGAGCCTGCTTTACAACGGCCAAATCGGTCTCTTGGACCGCGTGAACATCAACGGTGATGTGCAAGGTTCGGGAGCATTCTGCGACTCACGCCGCAACACCGGCCGTATCATGATTTTCGCAGTACCTTACTATGATGCTAACCAGCAGATGTACGAGTCCGACAAAGCGACCGAGCGTATCATCATGAAGGAAGTCAACCGCATCAAATCCGGTGATATATCTGATGACCTGATTGCTTCGGTAAAACACATGTATGACCTCGCGTACCGCCGTCTGGAGGAATCCTCTTCCGCAAAGATGAATCATCTTGTGGAATCCTTTGCTTATGGCAAGGACAAGAACGACCTCTTCACGCTGAACGAGCGTATTCAGGCGCTGACCAAAGACGAAATCGTTGCGGTTGCCAAGAAATATCTGGATGCACCTCACATGATGCTTTCCTTTGACGAGAACACGTCGAACATGAAGCCGAAGACCCTGCCGAAACCGAATATCAAGCCTTTGGACCCTGTCAAGGACGCACATACCGCGTACGCTGAGGGATTCAAGAAGATGCCGAAGGGCGTGCTCAAGCAGACCTTCAACGACTTCAACGACGTTCAGGTTTCCTCGCTTGGCGAGAACGTGACCCTGCACTATACGCCTAACACGAAGAACGACATCTTCACCCTGACGCTGCGTTACGGTATCGGTGACCACGAAATGCCGCTGTTGCCGTACATTGCCGAGATGATGAACTACGCCGGTATTCTGCCGAAGGTGGAGGGTAAGGACTTCCAGTTGCAGCTTGCCGAGTTGGGTGCTGCCGTTTCGTATGGTTGCAACGAATCCTACTTCTACATCAGCATCTCCGGCGAGGACAAGAACATGAACAAGATCATGCAGCTCGTCGGCAGGCAGATTCTTATGCCGTATTTGGACCAGAAGCAGCTCGACAACATCAAGGGTAGTGTGTTCGTTTCCCGTCTGATTCGTCAGAAACGTACGGCTGCGCAGAAGAGCGCGCTCTTGCAGTACGCTCTCTATGGCAAGAAGTCCGCTTATCTGGACGAAGTGCCCTTCGCAGACGTTTGGGGTCTGGACGGTGGTAAAGTACAGTCTATTCTGGCTTCCGCCCGTACGTACGCACTGGATGTGTTCTACTGCGGTACACTCTCCAAAGAGGCGCTTGTTCCTGAACTGCCGCTGACGGAAGGCATGCAGCCCTCCAAGTCGCCGTTCATTGAAGACCGTGTGACCTATGACAAACCGACCATCCTCTTCCTGCCGAACTCGAACGTGCAGCAGGCTGACCTGTATTTCTACATCAACGGACGTAAGTACGATATCGCTTCGGATGTTGTTTCGGACGCCTTCAACCAGTACATGTCCGGCGGCTTTACCGGCGTCGTGCTCAACGAGATTCGTGTAAAACGCTCAATGGCTTACACCGCTTACGGCGTGGACCAGACACCTGCTTTGCAGGGCAAGGATTGCTACTTCATGGGTTACGTAGGCACGCAGTCCGACAAAGTGGCGGATGCAATCAGCGTCTATATGGACATCCTGAACGATATGCCGGCTGACTCGACGAACATTGAGGCACTGCGTGCAGCGCTCCGTCAGGCGGCACAAACGGCGAAGCCCTCGATGCGTAACAAAGCATATTACTTCGACGCATGGAAACAGGTGGGCTACAACGACGACCCCGCAAAAGTGAATGCGGACAAAATCAACGCCGTTACCTTTGCTGATATCGAGAAGTTCTATAAGGACAACATCCAGGGCAAGCCCGTTACGATTATCCTCATGGGCGACCCGAAGAAGATTGACCTGAAGGCTATCCAGTCCAAGGTTGGTTGCAAGGTGACCAAAGTTTCGCCGGCAAAGATCTTCAACTCGATTGACGAACTCTTTGATGTGCTGATGTAATTGTGCACAGAGCGGGATTTGTAAATATTGTCGGTAACCCGAATGTGGGCAAATCCACATTGATGAATGTGTTGGTGGGGGAGCGCCTTTCGATTATCACATCGAAGGCGCAACCGCCATCGCATCATGGGTATCGTCAACGGTGAGGACTTCCAAATCGTCTATTCGGACACGCCCGGCGTCCTCAAGCCCAATTACAAGCTGCAGGAGCAGATGCTTGAGTTCTCCCGTTCCGCCCTTGTCGACGCTGACGTGCTGCTGTATGTAACCGACGTGCAGGACACGCCCGACAAGAACGCCGAGTTCCTCGACAAGGTCAAACGCATGGCTGCGGCGGACACGCGCGTGTTCCTTATAATAAACAAAATAGACCTCACCACCCAGGAAACGCTGGAGCAACTGGTGGACTACTGGCACAAGCAGCTCCCCGAGGCGCAGATTTTCCCCGTTTCCGCGCAGGAACGCTTTGGCGTTGACCAACTCTTCGCGGCCATCAAAGACGCGCTACCCGAGTGCCCGCCCTTCTTTGACAAAGACCAGTTGACCGACAAGCCCGCGCGCTTCTTTGTCGATGAGATTATCCGCGAGAAGATTCTGCTCAACTACGACAAGGAAATCCCCTACAGCGTCGAAGTCGAGGTCGAGTCTTTCCATGAGGAGGAGAAGCTTATCCGTATCTCCGCGGTTATCTTTGTGGAGCGCGATTCGCAGAAGGGTATTATCATCGGCAAAGCCGGAACGGCGCTCAAACGCGTCGGCTCGCAGGCGCGCCATGATATCGAGGCCTTCTTCGGCAAGCAGGTCTTCCTACAGCTCTTTGTCAAAGTCGATAAAGACTGGCGTTCATCACAATCCCGACTCCGCCATTACGGCTATGATTTGAAATAACTATGACCAAAAAATACCACATTAATCCCGACACCCTCGCTATGGAGCGGGTAGAGCAGGGCTTCCTGTACTGGCTGCGACGTAGCGGCTGGTACCTGTTGGGTGGTATCTTCCTCGGCACAATCTTCTTCTTCCTTTTCTTCTTCTTCTTCCCCTCGCCGATGGAGCGCCAGCTGATGCAGCAGAAGCAGAACCTCGAAGCCGAACTCCAAGTCCTCAATAACCAGGTCGACCAGATGCAACTCGTCCTCACCGACCTCTCCCAGCGCGATGATAACCTCTACCGCGTGCTCTTTGGCGCAGAGCCTATTCCTTTGGCGGTGCGGCTCGGCGCTTCACGCAAAATATCCTACTACGAGGAACTGGCGCGCATGACCAACTCGCAACTCACTGCCGACTTGGCGCTCAAGGTCGATTTGTTGGAGAAAGGTTTGTATATACAGGCAAAGTCATACGACGACCTCATTGAGATGGCAAAGACGCAGGAAGTGCGCATGGAGAATATTCCCGCCATTCAGCCTGTCATGAACAAAGACCTCACGCGTGTCGCCAGCGGTTACGGCGTACGTATCGACCCCGTTTATCATGTGCGCCGCATGCACACCGGAATGGACTTTACCGCGCCCACCGGCACAGATGTCTATGCCACCGGTAACGGCTCCGTCTCTTTCGTCGGCTGGAAACAGGGCTACGGCAATACCGTGGTCGTCGAGCACGGCTTCGGCTATTCGACGCTTTATGCCCACTTGTATAAATCGCTCGTGCGCGTCGGCCAGAAGGTCAAACGCGGCGATGTCATCGCGCTCGTCGGCAACACCGGCAAATCCACCGGACCACACTTGCATTACGAAGTGCGACTGCAGAATCAACCTATTGACCCGCGTAACTTCTACTTCTACGATCTCTCGCCCGAAGACTACGACCGTATGATTCAACTTTCCAATAACTTCGGAGAAATGTTGGATTAACCGATTCTGCTGACCTTCATCAGTTCCGTCTCGTCCAGAATCTTTATCTTCCGGCCGTCCACGCTGACAATGCCTTCTTGCGCAAACTGGCTCAACGTCCGGATGGCGTTGCTCGTCGTCATGTTGCTCATGCCCGCAAGGTCTTCACGGCTCATGTACATCGCTATCGTCGCCCCGTTGCTGCTTCAACGTCAGCAACGACTCCGCCAAACGACCACGGATGTGCTTCTGCGTCAGATTAACCGTCTGCGCCTCCTGCGTACCGAGAGCACCCGCCATGTTCTGCATGACAAGAAAACAAAACTGATTATTACTCTTGAGAAGACGGATGAAACACTCCTTGTTCAACTGATATACAGTACAATCCTCTATCGCTTCGGCGCTCGAGTTATAACCCCCGCCGCCTACTACCGCACGGTACGAAAAAAAATCAAACGGCTTGAGCAAACGGATAATCTGCTGACGCTGACCAACACCCTCTTTGTATATCTTGATCTTGCCGCTCACAAGCATCATCATGTGCGTCGGCGTACCACCCTCATGGTGTATCTCTTCACCCTTGCGGTAACGGCGTACCTCCACCTGATCCATCGCTACCTCACGCTGCGACTCCGTCAATACGCCCCATATGGGATTCAAGTCCCATAACTTGCCAAGAGGCAATACCGACTCATACACCGCATTCTTTGTACTGCTATTTCTCATCTCAGACTAAATTCGCTGCAAAGGTACAAAAAAAAATCCACCCGTGCAAATTTTATAAGAAAATTATTAAATTTTAGGCAGTTAATCATTAAAATAGTGCTTTTTAATCCCCCTTCACCCGCTCACCTGCTCATCCGTTCAACGTTAAACCTTCAACATTCAACACAAAAAATTTGCACATTCAAATTTTTTGTTGTACCTTTGCGGCTTGAAAGGCATATGAATCACTAAAAAACACTGTTATGAAAAAACTTTATTCCCTCTTGTTAGCCGTTCTGACGGCTTTCGCGACCCTTTCTGCCGCCAACTATTCCGGTAAATGCGGCACAAGTATGAACTGGTCTCTGGACACCGAAACAGGCGCCCTCGTCATCACCGGCTCCGGTGATTTGGAATTGAATTCGTCCAACAATTACGGCTGGTATGACTACGTCGATTATGTCACGTCCGTCACGGTGCCGGAAGGCTTGACCTATTGCTCGACCACCAAGTCGGATAATCTCATCTTCGGCAACTGCAAGAACCTCAAAACAGTCGTCTGGAACGCTGTCAATTGCAGCTGGTCGGAAAGTTACAACAAAGCACCCTTCTATAATTCCGGCTATTCGGTAGCGAAGAACATCACCTCGTTCACGTTTGGGCCGAACGTGCAGAGTATTCCGGGCTATCTCTGCTCTGAAATGAGTGCGCTTACCTCCATTACCATTCCTGCCACGGTAACAACGATTAACAAGTATGCGTTCGAAAAATGCACCGGCCTGACCTCCGTCGTTCTGCCGGAAGGACTGAAAACCTTGGGCGGTTCGGTGTTTTCCGGCTGTACAGGGCTGACATCGGTTAATATTCCGCCTCTGGTGACGCAGATTAACTCGTACACCTTCTACAACTGCACTTCGCTGCCGTCGATTACCCTCCACGACAAAATCACTTACATCGGCGCCTACGCTTTCTCGTATTGTCCGCTCACATCTGTTACCATTCCCGCCGGAGTGACCTCGTTGGGTAGTTCGCCGTTCGGCAACTGCTCGAAACTGAAAACGGTCGTGTGGAATGCGGTCAACTGTGCGGACTTTACAAGTCACAATTCATGTCCATTTTATGAGAGCGCCGGAACAACTGTAAAGGGTATTACCTCCTTTACCTTCGGCGACACGATAAAATCCATTCCGAGCCGTTTGTGCGATGGAATGAGTGCGCTTACCGAAATCACCATTCCGGCAACCGTGACCAAAATCGGCGATTATGCGTTCTACGGTTGTACGGGTATTACATCGGTTGTTCTGCCGGAAGGACTGAAAACCTTGGGCGGTTCGGTGTTTTCCGGCTGTACGGGGCTGACATCGGTTAATATTCCGCCTCTGGTGAAGCAGATTGACTCGTACACCTTCTACAACTGCACTTCGCTGCCGTCGATTACCCTCCACGACAAAATCACCTTCATCGGCGCCTACGCTTTCTCGTATTGTCCGTTCACATCTGTTACCATTCCCGCCGGAGTGACCTCGTTGGGTAGTTCGCCGTTCAGCAACTGCAATAAACTCAAAACCGTGAATTGGAACGCCGTCAACTGCACGGACGTAGGAACGGCAGCAACACGCATCCGTTCTATAACATTTCGGCAAACATAACGGCTGTTTCCTTCGGCGACACCATCAAAACCATTCCCCCGTATATGTGCTACGGAATGACACAACTGGACTCCGTCGCCATTCCTGCAACCGTGACGAAGATTGGCGAGAAAGCCTTTTACAACTGCACGGCGCTTGCCATATTATATAACTTTGCCGCCACGCCGCAAAGCATCAACGGCAATGTCTTCACTTACGTGGACAAAACGACCTGCAAGCTCTATGTCCCGAAAAGCGCCTACAGCCTCTACGAAACGGCTTCCGTCTGGAAAGAGTTCTTCCGCTCGGAAATGGAGCCGATTAGCAAGGATATTTACGAGACCGCTTGCGATTCCTATAAGTGGAACGATGAGACCTACACGTCTTCCCAAAACGTGACCAAGACCTTCAAGGCCGTTGACGGCAATGACAGTATCGTTACGCTGCACATGACCATTAACTATTCCTCCACCGGCGAAGAGACCCATACGGCGGAAGGCAGTTACGAATGGAACGGAACGACCTACACGGCAAGCGGCGA
>CAJOFV010000052.1:0-1325 GCA_905233925.1 Paludibacteraceae bacterium | reverse complement strand
GTGGCGGGTTGTGACAGTGTTGTCACGCTGCACCTGACCATTATTCCTATTTGGCAGGTAACGCTCATTCAGCCCGAGCACGGCACGATTGCCGTTCTGGAGAAGATAGACCTCAACAAAGTTGTGGACAAGACCGAGCTGCATTTCACCGCCACGCCGGAAGAAGGCTGGCTCTTTGACGCTTGGTCAGGCTGTAATGCGGACGGTTCGCTGACTGTTACGGACAATGTCACCGTCACTTGCACTTTCAAAGCCGTCCCGTCCTCCCTCGAAGAAAACCAAAATGAGGAAATGGGTAAATGTGAAAATGAAAAAATGGGAAAATCTTCAAATCATAAACTCCTCCGGGATGGCCATTTGTTAATCATCCGTGACGGCAAAACTTACAACGCCCTCGGCGCAGAACTAAGATAATGAGTGAATGAGTGAATGAGTGAATGAAAAAAAGTGCGATTTTCTCGCACTTTTTTGTTAGATTTGAAGATTTGAGGATTTGAGAATTTGAAGATTGTTAGCCATTAATTTTCAAATATTCAAATTTTCCAATTTTCAAATCGCGAGGGCGTTAGCCCTCGTACCAGGAACGTGAACATGGACTTGTACTTCGACTGCGCCTTGTAGGCTTGCTGGTCGGCGGTTTTCTTGGTCGGGTCTTGCATACGCTCGGACGCTGCCATTGAAACCGAACGGAACTTCTGCTGACGCATCTGAGCGGCAGTAGCCGCCTCTGCGGTCTTGAAGTGCATCTTCCAGTCGTCACGGGTTACTGTGAACTTCGTGCCGGAACGTTTCAGTTTCGCAAAACCAACCTTGTCAGTCTTTTTCAGTTTTCCGTGCAGTGATTCCACAGGACGGATATACTCAGCTTTTGCCATAATCGTTAATCTTTAATCGTTAAACTTTCAACTTTAAACTTTCCACTTTTCACTTTTTACTTGCGTCATAACTCTCCACCGTCTTGGTGCTGATGGTGGTCGTTGTGTCGCCGTGTTGGATGTACTGTGACTTGGTTGTCACCGTCCTTGTCACATTGCAGCTCGCGAGAAATACGGCTGAAAAACCGATAATAATCATAATCTTCTTCATAAATGCTCAAATGAAAAAATGAGTAAATGAATAAATGAGAAAATTAAACGATTTTCTTGTACTCCTCCGCAAATACATACCCCCGCAGGGTAATGTACTTGTGTTGTTTCTTGTAGCCCGCCTCATACGTGGCTCTCGTTTCCGGCGTTGCCAGTGCCGTGGCGGTGGCTGTCTGCGCTTGGCGGAATTTCGCCCGTTGCGCCAACTGTGAGGCACTGCTGCCTCCGTCGTACGGGTGT
>CAJOFV010000051.1 GCA_905233925.1 Paludibacteraceae bacterium | reverse complement strand
TCCCGTGGCTCTTGACGCAGAGCATGTGGCTCAAGAGGTTAAAGACCGCGAACTGGCTGTTGCTGTTGACAAAACCAAACAGGACGAAATCAACAAAGCGATTGAGAACGCACTGCGCAAAGCCGGCATCAACCCCGCTCACGCAGACAGCGATGACCACATTGCTTCCAACACCACGAAAGGTTGGCTGACCGAAGCACAGGCAGAAATCGCACGCAAGATTCGTGCTACTGTTCCCGCCGAGGCAGAGGCTCAACTGAACCTTAAGAAGGTGGAGATGATTGCACAAGGTCGTCTGCAGAAGTTCCTCAAAGAGTCCACACTCGTTGAGCAGCAGTACATCCTTTCTGACGCGAAAGAGCTCGTGAAGGACATCCTCAAGAAGATGAACGTGCATATCACTGACTTCAAGCGTATCACCCTCAACCAAGAGTAATCATCGCAAGAGAAGATATGATTCAAAAAACGGCACTTTCGGGTGCCGTTTTTTGTGTCGCTTGCAAAAAGAAAAAAGACGCTGTCTCAGCGTCTTTTTTTCCATGGTATTAGTCTGTTAAATTTTTAAGGTACAAAAAAGATTGTGTTGTCTTGATTTCGGGTGCAAAGGTACTGCTTATTTTTGACCCTGCAAAATTTTTTTGTATGTTATAAAACATATTTCTATAAAAAAGTGCATTTTTTAGCGTTTTTTGCCCAATTCGACCACTTCCAAGTCCCGAATTTGGGCTCCGTCGATGACAAAACGTAACAAAGTTTGCACTTTTTGCCAACCTTCCAAACCTGCAGCTCCCGGGTTCATGGTGAGCATTTTCCATATTGGGTCATACTGCACTTTGAGAATATGGCTGTGTCCGCAAACGAACAGTTGCGGTGTTTCTTTTTGGAACATTGGCAGCAGCCACGGATTATAATGTCCCGGGTATCCGCCGATGTGGGTCATAAGGACATTGACATCTTCGACGCGGAAACGGTAGAACTCGCTGAGGCTGTAACGCACATCACCGCCGTCCATGTTGCCAAACACCGCGCGGGTAGGTTTGTACTCGCGCAACTGTTGCAGCACCTCAAACGAGCCTATGTCTCCGGCATGCCAAATCTCATCCACCTCGCGGAAGTGCTCAAACACCCGCTTGTCGAGATAACTATGCGTGTCGGAGAGTAAGCCGATTCGGGTCATTTGTGTGAAATCTTGTTAAGGATAAGTACCGTTCCGGCAAGGCAGGCTGCGCTGATAGCAACAAACACCAGCACATCGCGCAGGTCAATGACACCGCGTGAAACGGCTTCATAGAAATGCTGCAGAACCGCCCAATAAAGCACGAAGCAAGCCAACGCGCCCAAGACGAACGCAACGATTTGGCTCTTGGTCCAACAGCCCGCTGCCATCGCGATAGAGAGGAACGTGCCGCTGAGCATCACCAGCCCGATAAACGAACCGGCGAACTGCCCGCCGTCAATGTTTCCAACCGGCTCGGCAACAGTATAAACAATGAAGTAATGCACGATGTTCGGCAGCAGCGCCAGCAGCATGAGCGTCCATGCCGCCAGGAACTTGCCGAGCACAATCCGGCTCATAGAAATGCGTTGCACCATCAGTATGTCCCATGTGCCGCTTTGCCGCTCCTCTGAAAATAACCGCATCGTCAAGGCAGGACACAGCAGCATCATGAGCCAGGGACTGAGTAGAAAAAGTCCGTCCGTCTGGGCATAGCCCGAGTCAATGATGTTCCACTGACCCGGGATAACCCAAAGGAAAAGACTGACCGCCAACAGGTACAAACCAATAACGATGTACGCAATCGGCGTCGCAAAATAGTATGAGAGTTCTTTTCTGTACACCTTACACCGATTAGTGCTTTACTTCGATATTTTTGTTCACCGGAGTCTTCGGGAAGAAGATCCAGAACGCAACGGCAACAACGAGTGCGTATGCAGCGAAGGTGTACCAGGACATCTTCCAACCGTCCCAAACCTGCATGAACTCTGCGGTCGCCGGCAGATGGAATACGAACTTGTTCACAACAGCCTGTGCGGCCAGCGTGCCGATAGTTGCACCGACACCGTTGGTCATTACCATGAACAGACCCTGTGCGGATGAACGCATTGACTCGTCCGTTTCCTGATCCACATACAGCGCACCGGAGATGTTGAAGAAGTCAAAGGCAAAGCCGTAAACGACGCAGCTCAAAACAAACAGCAGAACGCCCGGCATTTGCGGGTTGCCCAAACCGAAGAAAGCGAAACGGAGCACCCAGGCAAACATAGCGAGCAACATCACATTCTTGATACCGAACTTCTTGAGGAAGAAAGGAATAAGCAGGATGCAGCATGCTTCGCAGATTTGCGAGATGGAAATTAGAATGTTACTATGCTCAACGGCAAAAGCATGTTCGAACTCAGAGTTAGAGGCGAAGCTGCCGAGGAACGGATTCGCAAAACCGTTAGTGATTTGCAGGCTGACGCCGAGGAACATACAGAAGATGAAGAATAACGCCATTTTCTTCTGTTTGAACAGCGCAAAAGCACGCAGACCGAGGGCGTCCACCAGATCCACTTTGCCTTCGATTTTCTTAATTTCGCAGTTGGGCAACGTGAAGGAGTAAATAGCTAGAATAGCGCTCAGAGCACCGCTGACAACAAATTGCCAAGCTGTAGTGTAGATACCAACGGCGTCCACACAAATTTCCAGTACGATGAAACCTACCGTTCCGAAAACGCGAATCGGCGGGAAGTCTTTCACCGTGTCCAGACCGCCTTTGACGAGAGCGTTGAATGCTACAGAGTTGCTCAACGCGATGGTCGGCATGTAGAAAGCAACGGACAGCGCGTACATCGTGAACAACGGTCCGAATTGCACGGCATCACCGGCATTCACGCCGTAGAAGCCTGCGCCTAACATCAGCATACCGGCTAAACCGTGGCAGATACCCAACAGCTTCTGTGCCGGAATCCAACGGTCGGCAACAATACCCATTAGCGCGGGCATAAAAATGGAAACAATACCCTGTACGGAGTAGAAAATTCCGATATGAGTGCCCATGCCGTGGTCGGCGAGATAGCGGCTCATACAAATCAAGTAAGCTCCCCAGACAGCGTACTCCAGGAAGTTCATGACAATCAGTCGAAATTTTAAGTTTTTCATAAGCAATTAGAATTTTGATAAAATATTTGAAGATTTGAATATTTGAAAATTTGAAGATTAAAACTCACTCGTGAAGTGGAACTTGATATGTTTGTAGTCGTTCTGCGCCATATTGAGAATATATGCGCTGTCTGCCATAAACACGTCGCGCCCCTCCTTGTCAAACGCCATGTATTGCGCCTTGCGGGATTTGAAGGTGTTCAACTCTTCCGCGTCGTCTGATTCTATCCAACAGGCTTTGAACATCGCCATATTCTCCCACCGGCACTTGGCGTTATATTCGTGCTCCAGGCGGTATTGTATCACCTCAAACTGCAACTGCCCGACCGTTCCGATAATCTTCCGGCCGTTCAGCTGGCTGATAAACAGCTGCGCCACACCTTCGTCCATAAGTTGCCGCACGCCTTTGTCGAGTTGCTTCTGCTTCATCGGGTCGGCGTTTTCGATGTATTTGAACATCTCCGGCGAGAAGGACGGCAGCCCTTTGAAGTGCAGGTTTTCACCTGCGGTCAGCGTGTCGCCAATCTTGAAATTGCCGGTGTCCGGCAGACCGACGATGTCGCCCGCAAAGGCTTCATCCACCGTTTCTTTCTTCTGCGCCATGAAACATGTCGGTGCCGAAAAGCGCATCTGACGGTCTTCGCGGACATGTTTGTAATATACATTCCGCTCGAAGCGTCCCGAGCAAATCTTGAAGAACGCAATACAACTGCGGTGGTTCGGATCCATGTTCGCGTGAATCTTGAAGCAGAAGCCCGTGAATGCTTCCTCCATCGGGTCAACACGACGTTCCTCCGCTTCCACAGGACGCGGAGAAGGTGCGTTCGCCACAAAGAACTCCAACAGTTCCTGGACGCCGATGGTTTTGTATGCCGAGCCGTAAAATACCGGTGCCAAGTCGCCCGCAAGGTACTTTTCGCGGTCAAAGAGCGGATAAACACCGTCTATCAGTTCCATGTCCGCTTCCAGTTTCTCGCTCAGTTTGACGGGTCTGTCGCTCAATTTGAACACCGACTCAAACTTCAGTCCCTGTCCGTTTGCCCACGTGACCGGCGTGACGGTGATGCCGAGTTCGGATTCCACGTCATCCATTAAATCGAACGGGTCTTTGCCTTCGCGGTCCATTTTGTTCATGAACACCATAACCGGCGTTTTGCGCATCCGGCAGACTTCCATGAGCCGGCGTGTCTGCGTCTCGACGCCTTTTGCGGAGTCGATGACGATAATCACGCTGTCAACCGCTGTCAGCGTGCGGAACGTGTCTTCCGCGAAGTCCTGGTGACCCGGGGTGTCCAGAATATTGATGTGGTAGCCGCCGTAGTCGAAGCCCATGACAGAGGTCGCCACGGATATGCCGCGTTGCTTCTCTATCTCCATCCAGTCCGAGGTGGCTGTCTTGCGGATTTTGTTCGATTTGACAGCTCCTGCCACGTGAATCGCCCCGCCATACAGCAGCAGTTTCTCGGTCAGTGTGGTCTTACCGGCATCCGGGTGCGAGATAATCGCAAACGTCCGGCGGCGTAATATTTCGTCAACGTAGTTTGGCATTGAACTTCTCCTCAAACGTCTTTTGCAGACGACCCATAATATTCTCTATCTGCTTGTCTTTCAGCGTGTTTTCGGTGTCTTGCAGGATGAACGACAGTGCGTAGGATTTCTTGCCTTCTTCGAGGTTCTTGCCCTCGTAGACATCGAACAGATAAACGTTCTTTAGCAGTTTGCCGCCGGCTTCAAACGCAGCATGTGCCAAATCCGCGAACTGCACGTTCTTGTCCACGAGCAGCGCAAAGTCGCGCTTCACTTCGGGGAACTTCGGCAGGTCGTTGATGACGGGCTTGAATTGTTTGTTCTGTTTGAGAAGTTCGCGCCAGTAGAGGTCGGCGAAATAAACAGGATTGTCAATGTCGAACTGCTTGAGCAGCGGTTTGGCAACGATCGCCATGTAACCGAGCACTTTGCCGTTCTGCGCCTTGATAACCAGTCCGTCCGAGAAGCATTGCGCAATTCCGCAGCAACATTCTTTGTCCGGGTCGATGGCGGGTTCCAGTACAAGCCGCTCCATATTCACGCCCAAGCGGCGCAGCACGTTGTTCACGAAGGCATGCAGTTGGTAGAAAGTTGTTTTTTCGTCCTTCATCACCCAGCTCTGAATGGTCTTGTTGCCAGTCAGCCACATACCGAGGTGCGGTTCTTCGCTGTAGGCGGCAATCGGTTCTTTGTCTTCGGTCACTTTGACTTTGTCGCAATGGTAGCAGTTACCGAACTCATAGAACTTCAGGTCGGCGTTCTTGCGGTTAGCGTTGCGCTGGATGGACTCCAGTCCGCCGAACAGCAGGGTCTGCCGCATAACGCCGAGGTCTTGTGACAGCGGGTTCATTATCTTGACGCAACTGTCCAGCCATGTGCCGTTCTGGTAGTACGCGACTTTGGTCAGACTGTTGTTCATTATCTCATTGAATCCCTGTGCGGACAGCTGCTCCGAGATACGTTTCTGCAGCGCTTCGGGATTGGGTTTTGGGTTGTACGAAAGACTGGTGTTCAGTTTCTCAGGGAACTCCACATTGTCATAGCCGTAGATACGCAGCACATCTTCCACCACGTCGCACTCGCGCTGAACATCCACGCGGTAACGCGGCACTTCCAACTGCCAGGCGTTTCCGTTCTTGCTTGCAATCTTGATTTCCAGTGACGCAAGAATATTCTCCACCACCTCTTCGCCGATTTCTTTGCCGATAAGGCGGTACGCGCGGTTCAGGTCGAACGCTACGCGCCACGGCTCGAAGTCTCCACTCTTGACATCAGCGACCTCCATTGCGATTTCACCGCCTGCCACTTCCTGAATGAGCAGCGCGCAGCGCTTCAGTACATATAATGTATTGTTCGGGTCGCAGCCGCGTTCGTAGCGGAACGAAGCATCGGTGGACAGTTGATGCCGTCTGGCGGTCTTGCGGATGGAAACGGGGTCAAAGTATGCGCTCTCGAGGAACACGTTCTGCGTCTGCTCCGTTACGCCGGAGTCCAAACCGCCGAATACACCGGCGATACACATCGGTTCGTGCTCGTTGCAAATCATCAGGTCAGCGGCAGAGAGCGTATGTTCGTTGCCGTCCAGGGTCACGAACTTTGTGCCTTCTGCGACGTTCTTGACGATGATATGTTGTCCGGCAATCTTGTCCGCATCGAATGCATGCAGCGCTTGTCCCATCTCGTGCAGCACGAAGTTCGTGGCATCAACGATGTTATTTATCGGACGCAGCCCGATGGTGGTCAGCGCTTTTTTCAGCCAGTCCGGCGACTCCTTGACGGTCACGCCCTTGATGCTTACGCCCGAATAGCGCGGGCAGGCGTTGCTGTTCTCCACGGTAATCGCTACCGGCAGCGCATGGCTCTGCACGGCAAAAGCACTTACATCCGGTTTGGTCAGGGCGATGTTTTGGCCGTGTGCCTTGTAGTACGCATACAAGTCGCGTGCCACGCCGTAATGGGAAGCGCCGTCGTTGCGGTTGGGGGTTATATCGACCTCAATCACATAATCATCTTCCAGATGGAAGTACTCTTTGGCGGGCAGACCGACCGGTGTATCTGCGGGCAGCACCATAATGCCGTCGTGCGACGTGCCTACGCCTATTTCGTCTTCGGCGCAAATCATGCCAAGACTTTCTTCGCCGCGGATCTTGCCGCGTTTGATGGTGAAGTGCTCGTCACCGGAATACAGAACGGTTCCGATAGTAGCGACAATGACCTTTTGTCCGGCAGCCACGTTCGGTGCACCGCAGACTATTTGCAGCGGCTCCTCGTTTGGCGCGATGCGGGTGGTGGTGATGTGCAGATGGTCGGAGTTGGGGTGGGGGACGCAGGTTATCACTTCGCCCACGACCAGTCCTTCCAGACCGCCTTTAATGGATTGTACTTGTTCTACTGTTCCGACTTCAAGACCGATGGAAGTCAGATGTTTTGCTACGGTTTCAGCATCTTCTTCGAGCGCGATGTACCGTTTCAGCCAGTTGTAAGATATATTCATTGTTATCCAAATTATCCAAATAATGTGCCTTATACACAAAAACGCGCAAAGGTACTACTTTTTTTGCATTTGTGCAAATTTTTTTGAAAAAAACGGAAGATCTTCCACTTTTTTAGGGTGCCGGAAATCAGCTTCTTGGCGGCTTGATGGCGGCTTCCATAAAAAAACGAAAAAAAGCGTAAGATTGTACAGATTTTTTATGATAGTCTTGTACATTCAAATTTTTTGTTGTACCTTTGCGCGCTAAAACGGAGCGAAAGTGGGATATGCGGCGACAATAGGATTCTTTGACGGTGTGCACAAAGGACACCGGTTTTTGCTTGGGGAACTGCACCGCGTGGCGGCGGAGGAAGGACTGCAAAGTGCCGTAATCACCTTCGACGAACATCCCGAAACGGTGCTCGGAAGAAACCTGAAAACATCTCTCCAACCCTCTACTGAAGAACGGGAGGATAAGCCGCTGCTGACGACGCCGGAGGAACGTGCTGCGTTGCTGAAAGAAACAGGGATAGACGAGATTTTTCTGTTCCGGTTTGACGTTATCCGCCAAATGACTGCCGCGGAGTTTATGGCAGTACTGCACGAGCGTTGCGGCGTGGAAGTACTGCTTATGGGCTATGACCATCGGTTCGGGAGCGACCGGCTGACAAACATTGCGGACTACGCTGCGTTGGGTCAGTCCGTCGGGATAGCGGTAGTGCCTGTGGCGGAAGCGCCTGGTGGGACGGTGTCTTCCTCGAAGATTAGGAAGGCGTTGCTTGCGGGCGATATAACTGCGGCGAATGCGATGTTAGGCTACGCCTACACGCTATCCGGCACAGTGGTTCACGGCAACGGTCTCGGGCATACAATCGGTTTTCCGACCGCGAACATCCAGCCTGCCGCCTGCAAACTTATCCCTGCCGCCGGTGTATATGCCGCGGAAGGTGCACTGGTAAACATCGGTACGAATCCGACCGTGGGCAACGATCATGTGACCATAGAAGCGTATTTTCCGGATTATCACGGGGCAGACCTTTACGGGCAAACGGTTTCGCTGCGGCTGCTGCGCCGTATACGTGAAGAGCGGAAGTTTGCCTCATTGGACGAGTTGAAAAACCAAATTCAATCAGACCTTGAATCTATAAAACAAACAATATGAAGAGTAAAGCTTATCCTGCGCTGATAGACCTGCACCTGCATCTGGACGGTTCGATAGCGCTCAAGACGACCCGCAAACTCGCGGGCATGCAAGGCATCAGCCTGCCGAAGTCAGACGACATACTGAAACAAACGATGCAAGTGATGGCGGACTGCCACAGTCTGAACGAGTACCTGGAGCGATTCCAGTTGCCGTGTTCGCTGCTGAACATCCGTGAGGCGTTGTACCTGTGTACGTTCGAGCTGTTGGACGAGTTGTATGCGGAGGGACTGGTTTATGCGGAGATACGTTTTGCGCCGCAGAAGTCCTGCACGGACGGCATGACCCAGTATGACGCGGTGCAGATTGTACTGCGGGCAATTGAAGACGCGCCTATTCCGTGCGGACTGATTCTGAGTATGATGCGCGGCGACGACAACCATGCGCAGAACATGGAAACGATAGAAGTGGCGCGCCAGCTTCACGGCAAAGGCGTTGTGGCGGTCGATTTGGCAGGGGCAGAGGCGTTGTTCCCCACCCACACGTTCCGGGAAGAATTTGCTGCGGTTCACAAGGCGGGTGTGCCGTTGATTGTGCATGCCGGTGAAGCGGC
>CAJOFV010000050.1:3561-16857 GCA_905233925.1 Paludibacteraceae bacterium | reverse complement strand
GCCGTGCGCTTGCAAACGCACAGGTAAAAGACGGCACGATAGACGCGTCGTTTGCCCCTGAGGAAGTCAAGCGAACGTTTAATATTTGGATGGTATGAAAAAAATCTTTCCGCTTCTGTTTGGTGTGCTGTGTCTGGTAGGCTGCTCGCAAGTGATTCACAAACCGCGTGTGGAGCAGGCAATCGGCGTACGGACGCTGGTAGTCGGGCAAACGTCCATCTCCGGCGAGGTGCGTTACGTGGGCACAGTGGCTGCGGAGCGCGAGACGCCGCTTGCCATGCAACTGACAGGGCGTGTGACCGAAATATGCTGCAAGGAAGGTGACCGGATCCGAAAGGGGCAGAAGTTGCTGTGCGTGGACAGTACGCAATCTGTGAATGCGCTGCGTGCAGCGGAAGCGGCATTGCGTGATGCGGAGGACGGTTACAAACGTCTCGAACAGGTGCACGCCAGCGGTGTGGCGACTGACCGCCAGTTGGTGGAAGTGGAAAGCAAACTCTCGGAGGCGCGTTCGGCGGCAGCCATTGCACGGAGAATGGTGTCGGAATGTGTGCTGCGGTCGCCTGTGGAAGGCAAGTGGAAGTAGGGCAGTCCGTGCAGCCCGGAGCGCGTGTGCTGACGTTGTTGGACGTATCGTCGTACAAGGTAACCTTTGCTGTTCCGGAAGCGGAAGTGGGCAGCGTGACCATCGGTCAAACGGGACAGATGACCTGCGCCGCAACGGACGGAACATATACGGTTCGTATCTGCGAAAAGAACCTCAAAGCCAACCCCGTGGCGCATACATATACTGTTCGTGCGGCGATTCTGGGTGACACGCGCGAACTCATGCCCGGCATGGTAGCCAATGTGACGTTGGCGCAGAAGGGTGGGGAATTTATTGTTGTGCCGGCGGCGTGTATTCACTTGCTGCAGAGCGGTGCGTCTGTATGGGTAGTGCGTAACGGCCACGCCGAACGCGTGAAAGTGGGAGTGGGTGGCTACCAGGCAAACGGCATCAGTATAACCGCCGGTCTCAACGCGGGCGACAGTGTAGTGGTGGAAGGCTTCCAGAAACTGTACGAGGGCTGCGAGGTGGTTGAAAACAAATAATGGCTATTTCAGGTGGATCATAAGCGGGATCATATACAGTGGGCGATGCGGCATAACGGAATCGTTATGACCGTTTTCCTTATACTCATGGCGTTCGGTATATGGTCGCTGCCGCAACTGAACAAGGACGAGTTCCCGCAGTTCACCATCCGTCAGGGGCTTGTCGTGGCGGTTTATCCGGGCGCGACGGCGCAAGAAGTGGAGGAACAGGTGACGATTCCGCTGGAGGAGTACATCAACTCTTTCGAGGAAGTGAACAAGGAACAGACCTACAGCACGACGGAGGATGGCATAGTGTATGTCTATGTGATGATTCGTAACTCCGTGGGACGCGGATTCGGGCGGGGCTGCCCTTGCTGCAAAAGACCCAACTGCCCGCCGGTGTGCTGCAGACGCTGGTTATAGACGATTTCGGAAACACGTCCTCGCTGCTTCTGGCGGTGGAAAGTCCGCAGCGCAGTCCGCGCGAACTGGAGCAGTACGCCAAGCAGGTGTGTGCACCTCTGCGGACGATTCCGGAAATGGGTAAACTGCGTATTCTCGGGCAGCAGACCGAGGAGATTGCCATTACCATAGACCCCGAACGTCTGGCGGCGTACGGCATTAACGAACACCTTTTGCAGGCGCAGATGGCGTTGCAGGGACTGCGCACAATCGGCGGAGCTGCACAGAGTAACAATGCCTTGCAGGTGGTTATTCCCTACCAGTCAGAGTATGAGTTGCAGGAGCAGATTGTGTGGTACGACCCGGCTTCCGGCGCTACTGTCCGCCTGCGCGACATTGCTACCATCGAACGGCGCTATCAGGAGCCGACGAAATATATCGAGTTCAACGGTGCCAGTTGCCTGATTATCAACATCGAAATGGTGCCGAAGCACAATATTGTGGCATTCGGTCAGCGGGTGGATGAAGTGCTCGTGGAAGCGACGCGCGCTTTGCCGCCTGACGTGTGCTTTCACCGCATTACCGACCAGCCGAAGGTCGTCAACGATTCCGTATTCAGTTTCTTGCGGGACATTGTGATTGCTATTCTTGTCGTCATTTTGGTCATGCTGCTGCTCTTCCCGCTACGTACGGCGTTGGTGGCAAGTACAGGAGTGCCGGTGTGTATCGCTATCTGCATCGGGCTGATGTTTGTTACCGGCATTGAACTGAACACCGTCACGCTCGGGGCGCTGATCTTCGTGCTCGGAATGATTGTGGATGACTCGGTCATTGTCATTGACGGCTACAGCAATCTCCTGGAGAAAAAGCACTCGCGCTGGTACTCCGCGGCGGTAAGTACCTCGCATCTGTTTGTACCGATGGCGCTTGCTACTTGTGCTATCTCGGGTATGTTCTTCCCGATGACGCATATTATCGAAGGTGCTTTGGGCGAGTTCGTGCAACTCTTCCCGTGGGCTGTCCTGTACGCCCTGACCGCCAGTATATTCTACGCCACGTGGGTGACGCCGTATATGGCGTTCCGCTTCGTGCGGCAGCGTCGCGAGGACGAACTGAACAAGGTCGAGCAACTGCAGAACCGTTTCTTCGGCTGGCTGCAGAACGGCTACAAACGCGTGTTAGCGGTGTGTTTCAATCATCCCGTGTGGGTGTATGTCCTTCTGGCGGCGGCGCTGGCAACGGGCGTGTTCCTGCTTACGCGGCTGAACATGCAGCTGCTGCCCAAAGCCGAGCGGGAGTGTTTTGCCGTGGAGATTCATTTGAGCGAAGGCAACGGCCTGAAGGAAAGCGCTCTCGTGGCAGACTCCCTTTCGCGCATGCTGCGGCAGGATCCGCGCATTGTGTCTGTCACCTCGTTCGTGGGACAGGCCTCGCCGCGTTTCCACGCTACTTATCAGCCGAACATGGCGCGTCCGAACTACGCGCAACTGATTGTCAACACCAAATCCACGGCGGCCACGGCACAAGTGCTCAAGGAACTCGCACCGCGTTACGAGGACTGGTTCCCGAATGCTTACGCCCGCTTCAAGCAGTTGGATTATCAGTTGGTAAAGAACCCGCTGGAAGTGCGTCTGGAGGGCGATGACTGGGAAACGATGACGCCGTTGGCGGACAGCTTGCGAACGTTCATGGCGCAGCAGCCTTACCTGCAGTGGGTGCATTCGGATTACGACGCGATGGCAGCCTCTACGCGCATTGTGCTGCGTCCCGATGAAGCCACGCGTTTGGGTATTACCCAGACAACGCTCTCGGTTTATCTCAATCAGGCGACCGATGGTGCGCGGCTGACCACGCTCTACGAGGGTAGTTACGCTTTGCCGGTAGTTCTTTACACCGCCGGAGCGCACCACATGTCCATTGACCAACTCTCCGCGTTGCTTATCCCGACTTCTGTGCCGGGTGTGTGGGTGCCGCTGCGGCAGGTGGCAACGCTGGAGCCCGACTGGCATCACGCTCTTATCGAACGCCGCAACGCGGTGCGCACGATTACTGTCGGAGCGGATTTGCGAGGCAGAATAAGTCAGGTCGATGCCGAAAAACGCGTCAAACAGTGGGTCGCCCAAAACCTTTCCGACCTGCCCGAAGGCGTGAAAATCACCTACGGCGGACTGACTTCCCTCAATGGCCAAATGGTGCCGCAGATTCTCTGGAGCATCGTCGCAGCGTTAGCAGTAATGCTGTTGCTGCTCTTGTATCACTTCGGACGCTTGTCCGTGGCGCTGTTAGCATTGTCCAGCGCGTCGCTTTGCGTCTTTGGCGCCATGCTCGGACTGTGGCTCTTCGGACTGGATATATCCATTACCGCCGTTTTGGGTATTGTCAGCCTTATCGGAATCATTGTGCGCAATGCGATTATGATGTATGAATATGCGGACGAACTGCGCCGCTACAAACACATGAACTACAAGGACGCGGCTTTCAAGGCGGGCTTGCGCCGTATGCGGCCGGTGTTCCTGACCAGCGCTACCACGGCGTTGGGTGTGTTGCCGATGATTATTTCCCACACGGGACTTTGGATGCCCATGGGCGTAGTTATTTGCTTCGGAACAATTTTTACCTTGCCCCTTACTCTGACGATTTTACCTGTGATGTACTGGAAAGTCCTCAAACCCCGCACCGAACCATCCTAAAACTTTCCACTTTCCACTTTCCACTTTCTACTTTTTCCCCAACGCTGCAAGCAACTGCTGCGCAGGTCCTGTCAGTCCTTTGTCTGTCAGGCCTTTCTGTTTGGCGAAGGTAGTCCAGTCTTTTGCGCCGTGTTCGTCTTTCAGCGGCAAACCGAGTTGCAGGAAGTGGCAGTAAGCGATGGCAAGGGCATCTGTTGCGTCCAGTTTCTTCGGCATTTGTTCATCGGGAATATTCAGAAAGCGTTGCAGCATGCCCGCCACTTGTTCTTTGGATGAATGGCCATTGCCGGTGATAGCCATTTTGATTTTCATGGGTGAGTATTCGTTCACGGGTATGTCTTTGGACAGCGCAGCGGCGATAGCGACGCCTTGCGCGTGAACGATTTTAATCATGGTCTGCGGGTTCTTATCCACGAACTGTGTCTCAATGGCTAATTCGGTCGGGTGGTATTTGTCTATCATTTCCTGCAGGAAGAAGAACTCTTTCTGCAGCCGCGGGTATTGTCCGTCGAGTTTGTGTACGTCGAGCACGCCGAAATCCACCAACGACACTTTGTTTCCCTCTGTGTCCAGTAACGCGTAGCCCATGAACAGCGTTCCCGGGTCCACCCCTAATATCCTATGTCTCGCAACCAGTTTATCAACCATTCACCCGTTCACCGTTCATCCGTTCACCCGTTCATCCGTTCACCCGTTCACTCCTTAATCAAATACACATCCTCATTTTCCGCATGCATGAAGTATTTTTCCCGTGCGAATTTCTCAAGGCTGTCCGTTGATTGCAGGATTTGCAGGTCATGTTTGGCTTCGTCAATAGCGCGTTGGTAGGCATCGCGTTGGTCTTCCAGCTCGCTGATTTTCCGGGCTTTATGCAGCCGCACGCGGTAGCTTTGTTCGCCGACGAAGATCATCACCGCCGCAAAGATAAGCACCACAAGCACATACTTGTTTACCACCCATTTTTTCAGTATTTCCCAGAGTTCCTTCATCCGCTCCCGAATTTCGCTGCAAAATTACTACAAAAAATCGACATCTGCAAACGCAGATGGAGAAAAATTTATTTTTTCTGCAAACGCAGATGGAGGAATTTTCTCCAAATATAAAAAAGCAAATTTTGACCTCTTGTCGGAATATAGGAACAATTGGAACGAACAACTCTTTCTTTACATCCCGCGCGCACGTGTATAAAATAGTTTAAGAAAAGAACCATTCTGCCGTTCGTGTATGCGTTGCACGATGTTTTTCTTGCCTATTTTTAGGGCGTTTAAAATGGTTGTGTGATGGTCGCGTTGGTGGTGGCGGGCATTTATTGTGCCTGGCGGATAAGGTCTGAAATCAGCCGGTAGATATCTTTCTGTTTTTCGTCCTGAAGCAGGGCAAGATGGCGCTGTATAACGTTCTCGTCGCCACGCACTGCAGGGCCTGTCTGCGCTTCGCGGGGTGAGAGCGAATGTACTTTGGCGGCGGTTTCGTCTATTAGCGGCAGCAATGCTTTGAATGGAATTTGTGTGCCGCGCAGCAAATCCTGCGCCACGGAATACATGTAATTCGTGAAATTGTTGGCAAAGACACCTGCTACATGCAGCCGTTCGCGGTCAGCTTGGGTGGTTTCATAGATATGCGGCGTGAGCGTCAGCGCAAGCGTATAAACCGCCGAGACATCGTCTATGCCTCTTGCCTCGATGAACACAGGAACGGTCGAAAAGTCCTCCAAAATATGTGCCTTCGAAAAACTTTGGAAGGGGTAGAGTACGCCGCAGTGCGGTTTGTCGGGACCAAACACTTCCAATGATATTGTACCGCTGGTATGTACATGTATGGCACGCTCCGGCACATGCACTTTGGCTATCACTTCCGCCAGCGCGATGTCCTTTACGGCGTAGATATATACATCCGCATTCTGCGGAATCACATCCAGCCCCTCCCATGAAGAGACCATTTCCGAGTTGATGTCTTTCCGCAAAAACGCCGCCTGCAGGTTGCAGGCGACATTTCCTTGACCGATAATAATGATTCGCATTATCTGTATTTCTTTTGTTGTGCTTTGGCGTTCTCGCGTGCCATACGTTGCTGCTCGCGCTGCATGCGCTCCAGACGCTCCATAAAGCCGGATTTCTTCTTGCCCTCTTTCTTTTTGGCGTTCGCTTCCATTTCTGCGAGCAGTTTCTTCTCGTCGATGGACAGGCGGAAAATCATCGTTTGTACAATCGTCATCAGCAGGCTGAGGAAGTAATAGTAGCTCAAGCCGGCAGCGTAGTCGTTGAAGATGAAGAGGAACATCAGCGGCATGAGGTACATGAAGTATTTCATAAACTTCATGTTCGGGTCCATGGACTGCTGCTGCATGGTAATGTACGTATAAATGATGTTCACCGCCGTCATCAGCAGACAGAACAGACTCAAGTGTGTGCCGAGTAGCGGAATAGGCGTTGACCATGTCAGAATGGCGTCGTATGCCGAAAGGTCATCTGCCCAAAGGAATGATTGTCCGCGCAGTTCGATGGCAGTCGGGAAGAACCAGAACATTGCCATCAGTACGGGGAACTGGAACAGCATCGGCAGACAGCCGGACATCGGGCTGGCGCCCGCACGGCTGTACAACGCCATCGTTGCCTGTTGGCGCTCTTGCATCTTCTCCGGCGGATATTTGGCATTGATTTCATCAATCTGCGGTTTGAGCACGCGCATTTTCGCGCTGGATTTGTACGATGCAAACACAAACGGCAAAATGATAAGTTTGATAACAAAGGTCATCAGCAAAATCACCAGACCGATATGCAGCCCCCAACTCATGAACAGGTCGAACATCGGAATCACAAGCACCTTGTTGATCCAGCTAACAATCTTCCAACCCAGTGGCACGAGTTCCTTGAGGTATAGTTTGTCGGCTTTCTCTTTGCCGGCGTCGTAGGCCTTGAGTGTGTTGTAATGGTTGGGACCGAAGTAATACATGAAACCGACAGCCTTGTTGCTGTTCACGTCAAACGGCACGCTGGTGTTTGTTTTGTACTCCTTTATATAGCGGGAATACTGGTCTTGCGGCGTGGATTCGAACGTCGTGGTCGTGAACGCGTCGTCCGCAATCATCACGGTGGAGAAGAACTGATCCTTGTATGCAATCCAGCGTATGCGGGCGTTCTCACGTTCCGTGGCAGCCTTGGACTCGCTTAATTTCTCCATGTCGCCGCCGACCATCATGTATTGCAACTGGGCGTAGCGTTCTTCGAACTTACGTCCGCGTTCCTGTTGCGGAATGAGTTGCCGCCACTGCATTTCCAATGAGTTCACATTCTGCGCTAACACAGCCTGTGCGTTGTGTGGTACGATACGGAAATGCACCATGTAGTCATCTTCGCAAAGCCCGTATTCAAAGTCAATCCACGCGTCGGGGTTCGTTGTGCGCAGACGCATAATGACATTGAACGCATTTGGCTCAACCGGCTCAAAATAAAGGTTTTTGGTCGAGATAATGCGGTTGTTAGCCGTGATGAGTGTAAATGCCAGCTCGCTTTCATCGCCGCGGAAAAGACACAGGTTGTTCACGCTGTCGCCGTATGCTTTGTATTCCTTCAGTTCCGCACGGGCAATGCGACCGCCTTTGGTGTCCACGAACAAGCGCACGCGGTTATTTTCCAACGTGATTGTTTCGCTTTCGCCTTGTGCTGCGGGCGCGAAAGGGCCATAGGTCGCTTCCATGAGCTGCTGCACATCCGCTTCTGATTGTGTGGAAGCCGTTTCCTGCTGTTGTTCTTCCTGTGCGGCGGCAAGTGCGGCACTGAGTTGTTGCGCCTCAAACTCCATCTGGCGGACGAGAGCGATACTGTCGTTAATACGCTGACGCTCAGCCATTTCCTCTTTCGACGGGCGGCTGAGCATTGTAAATCCTACAATAATTGCTGCAATAAGCAAAAATCCGATCCAAGTATTCTTATCCATAAAATAATGTGTTTGCTAAATTTAGTGTCCGAACAAACATCCGATATACAATCTCGGACCGCTCGGGCTGAGGAAGTTACTCCAGTTTACTTTGGTGTCTGCCAGTCCTTTGTTTCCTTTCCCGAACGGCAGCATATAATCGACGCGGATTAGCAAGGCAATCTTCCCGAGTGCAATTTCAAGACCCGCATACGGGTCAAGCAGGAAGAAAGGTGTCTTGGTGAATGACGCGTTATATTCCATTTGGTTGTCGGCGGTGACGGGTTTGCTGTCCTCGTCCGGCACGTAAAGTCTTCTGGTAGAGCCGCCGCCGATGACTAATCCTATGAGCGGTCGCACATTACCCAAAGACGCATAAAAATCGCACATTGCACCGCCCCAACCGGTTCTGATGCTTGTGCCTGAAGCTGTCAGCGGCATAAAGGACATATGTCCTTCTCCGCCGAGATGCACATGGTCAACGAGGTGCATGCGCAGTGTTCCTCCGAGACCCATTGTAAAACCGTCCCGCGGAAGAGTATTTGCTATTTCGCCGGTCAATGAACCGTTCCGGAACAACTCGTCCGGCGACTTCGAGAACAAATATCCGCCGTGAATCATCATTCCGCCGGAGAAACCTGTTACAATCTTTTTGTGTTCCTTGTTCCCGCAGCTCCCTTTGTTTCCGTTGTTGGAGCAGCCGGAATTTTTTTCCCCGTATTCCGCATGTTGTACTTCTTGTTCGTCGGGTGGGGGAGTGTATGTGTCACGCGACCGCCGCTGTGCCATCAGGCACAACGGCAGCAACGCAAACACTATGATAAGAATTCTAATCTTCAAATTCTCAAATCTTCAAATCTTAAATTATAGAGAACGCAACGTCCATCATCTTGGTAAATGTGGTCTGGCGAGCCTCGGCGCTAACTGCCTCACCGGTCAGAATATGGTCGCTGACGGTGCAGATGCAGAGTGCTTTCTTGCCTGCGCGGGCAGCGTTCATGTACAATGCCGGAGCTTCCATCTCGTCTGCCAGCACGCCCATCTTCGTCCAGTTGATTTTACGCTCGTCCTCGCAATAGAACACGTCTGTTGCGAATACATTGCCTACGTGATAATTGTATCCGAATTTCTTACAAGCTTCCACCGCTTTGCTGCAGAGTTCGAAGTCTGCGATAGGAGCATAGAAGCCCGGAAGGTTATATTGCAGACCGTAGTTGCTGTCCGTGCAAGCGCCTTGTGCGATGATGATGTCGCCGAGGTTGACGTACATCTGGCGGGAACCGCAGGAGCCGACGCGGATAATCGTATCTACATCATAGAAGTTGAACAATTCGTAGGTATAGATACCGATAGAAGCCATACCCATTCCGTGTCCCATAACGGTAATCTTTTTGCCTTTGTATGTGCCGGTAAAGGCCAGCATGCCGCGCACGTTGTTCACCTGAACGGGGTTCTCAAGGAAGCGTTCTGCCATCAGTTTGGCGCGCAGGGGGTCGCCTGCCATAATCATTGTCTTGGCGATTTCGCCATACTTTGCTCCAATGTGAGGAGTCGGTACTTGGTTTTCCATTTTGTTTGAATTTAGAGGTTAATAGTTATGTTGATTTATAAATATTCTTGCTTTTTCAAGGTCAGCGGGCGTGTCAATGCCGATGGACGCTGTGTTACATACCGCAACTTTTATCTTGTAGCCGTTTTCAAGCCACCGCAGTTGTTCCAGACTTTCGGCTTTCTCCAGAGGCGTTTGTTCCAGTTGTGTGATTTCTTGCAGCACCTCCGCCCGATAAGCGTACATACCGATATGCCGAAAATGTTTACCTTGCTTGAGCCAGTCTGCTTTGTCGATGCCGCGCAGGTAGGGTATAACCGACCGCGAGAAGAGCAGGGCTGTCCCGTCCGGCGCAATTGCAACTTTCGGCGTATTCGGATTCTCAAGGTCTGCAAGGCTGTCTGCTTCCGTGAACGGCTTCACAAGTGTCGCAATCTGCGTAGCAGGGTCGTCAAAGCAGCTTTTTATTGCCTCGATTTGCTCCGGCTGTATGAAGGGTTCGTCGCCCTGGATGTTGATGATTACCCCCGAATTTCTATGCAGTTTCTCCCATGCTTCCAGACAGCGGTCTGTCCCGCATTTGTGGTCTGCTCGGGTCATTACCGCTTCTCCACCGAAATCCTTGACGCAGTTATAAATCCGCTCGTCATCCGTTGCCACGACAACAGTCTCCAACACTTTCTTGGCTTGTTCATACACACGCTGAATCATCGGCCGCCGATATCAGCCAGCGGTTTGCCGGGGAAACGCGTACTTGCGTACCGTGCCGGAATGATTCCTGTGAATTCAATATTTGCCATCCAAGCGTGCGCTTTTGCACAATTAGCGCGCAAAAGTACTGCTTTTTTTGCATATATGCAAATAAAAATGCAAATTGTGTGAAATTAATTGCTTTCTGCAATCTTATTGAGCAGGTGTAATGCCCCTGCAAGGGTCTTGACCTGCATAACCGTCATATACCGTTTGCCGGTCAGTTGTCCTTTTTTGTCGCGGTCTTCGACGAGCCTGCAGCGTTCAGGACGCTGTGCTGCATACAGCACCAGTCTGCCGAACTCTTCAGACTGCCAGTAATGCTCGTTATTGGTAATGAAGTAGAGCGTCATCCGTTCGCCTTTGAGGTAGATTTTCTCTATGCCCATTCGGCAGCAGAGCCAGCGCAGCCGTACGACGTTTGTCAGTTCCTCCGCCTGTTCGGGAAGCGGTCCGAAACGGTCAATGAGCCGCTTCTTGTAGGCGGTCAGTTCGTTCTCGTTGCGCAGACCGTCCAACTCCTTATATAAAGTAATGCGTTCGCTGATGTTTTCCACATAATCCTGCGGGAAGCACAACTGCAAATCGCTCTCCAACTGGCTGTCAGCCGTCCAATTGGTCGTCTGTAGCAGGTTGTCGGTGGTCTGATTGTCAAAGATATCCAGTTCCTCTTTGAGCTCCACGACAGCTTCGTTGAGTATGCGCTGGTAGGTCTCGTAGCCGAGGTCTGCGATGAATCCCGACTGTTCTGCACCGAGAAGGTTTCCCGCGCCGCGGATGTCGAGGTCTTGCATGGCGAGTTGGAAGCCCGCTCCGAGTTCGGCAAAGGTGCTTAATGCATCAAGCCGTCTCCTTGCTTCCGGTGTCAGCAGTTCGCGCTCGGGTGCTACGAGATAGCAGTATGCCTTGCGGTTACTTCTGCCGACGCGTCCGCGCAGTTGGTGTAAATCTGCCAGTCCGTAGTGTTGCGCCGAATAAATAATCATCGTGTTGACGTTCGGAATATCTACGCCGGACTCGATAATGGTGGTCGAGACGAGCACGTCATAATCGTAGTTGATGAAGTCCTCAAGCCGTTTCTCCATCTCGTCCGTCGGCATTTGACCGTGTGCAATGACTATCCGCGCTTCGGGGCAGAGTTTGTGTATGCGGTGCTCAATACGCTCCAGCATCTCGATGCGGTTGTTAACGATGAACACTTGTCCGTTCCGCCCGAGTTCAAGGTCGATGGCCTCTTTGATGATGTCTTCGTCGTCGGGCGTCAAAACCTCTGTCTGCACGGGGTAACGGTTTTGAGGCGGCGTGGTCATGACGCTCAAATCGCGTGCGCCGAGTAGCGAGAACTGCAGCGTTCGCGGAATCGGTGTCGCCGTCAGCGTCAGCACATCCACGTTCGTACGCAGGCTTTTCAGTTTCTCTTTCACGGCGACACCAAACTTCTGTTCTTCGTCGATGATGAGCAGCCCGAGGTCATGCCATTTGACGCCCTTTCCCACCAGCTTGTGTGTACCGATAAGGATGTCTATTTCGCCTTTTTCGAGCCGCCCGAGGATGTCTGCTGTCTCTTTGGCGTTCTTGGCGCGGCTGAGGTATTCAATCTTCACGGGGAAGTTACGGAACCGCTCGCGGAAGGTATTGTAGTGTTGCAGTGCAAGCACGGTCGTCGGTACAAGCACGGCCACTTGTTTGCCGTCCGTAGCGGCTTTGAACGCTGCCCGCATGGCGATTTCCGTTTTGCCGAATCCGACGTCGCCGCAAATAAGCCTGTCCATCGGCATAGGGCTTTCCATGTCGTGCTTGACATCGAGTGTCGCTTTCGCCTGGTCGGGCGTGTCTTCGTACAGGAATGACGCTTCCAGTTCGTGCTGCATATAGCCGTCCGGCGTATACGCGAAGCCGTGTTGCCCTTTTCGCGTCGCGTATAATTGTATAAGGTCTCGCGCAATGTCCTTAACCTTGTCTTTGGTGCGTTCCTTGAGCCGTTCCCACGCGCCGCTGCCGATTTTCGAAATCGTCGGCGCACTGCCTTCGCGACCTTTGTATTTGCTGATTCTGTGCAGGTTGTGGATGCTGACGAAAATCGTGTCTCCGTCGCGATAAACGAGCTTGATCATCTCTTGCGGTTTGCCGTTCACGGGCGTTGTAACCAGCCCGCCGAACTGACCGATACCGTGGTCGCTATGTACCACATAATCCCCGAGCCGCAACTGGTTTATTTCCTTGAGCGTCAGCACGGCTTTGCCGCGTCGGGCATTCTCCGAACGCAGGGTCACGCGGTGATAGCGTTCGAATATTTCGTGGTCGGTGTAGCAGCAGATTTTCGCCTCGTTGTCCACAAATCCCGCATGCAGGGTCTTGTCCACCGGCGTAAAGTGAATATCATCGTTTTCGAAGATGGCGGCGAGGCGGTCGGTTTGTTTCTTTTGGTCGGCAAGGATATAGATTTTGTACCCTTCCGCGAGATGTGCTTTGAGGTCGTCCGCCAACAGGTCGAAGTTCTTGTTGAAAGCGGGTTGGGGCAGAGTGTTAAAGGCTATCTTTGTGCAGTTGGCGAAATAGCTCTTTGCGCCGATTTCGATGGTTTGTTTTCCTTCAACATCCAACTTTAACCGTTCACCGTTCACCGTTAAACCTTCAACCTTATACCTTACCACACTCCAGTCGTTGCTTGCCCAGACTGTCCCTTCCGGCAGATAATCCGTCAGCGAAGCGGTCGAATCCTCCACAGCGTCAGCGGTCGGACTCCCGACGAGCGCCGCTTGCGGCACGCGCTCTTTGGATAGTTGGTTCTCGATGTCAAATGTCCGGATTGAATCTATCTCGTCGCCAAAGAAATCCAGTCTGTATGGGTCGTCATGCGCGTAACTGTATACATCCACAATACCGCCCCGGATGGCGAATTGTCCGGGCTCATAC
>CAJOFV010000050.1:0-3498 GCA_905233925.1 Paludibacteraceae bacterium | reverse complement strand
CTTGGTTAAGGCTTTCACGCGCCGGCACTTCTTCCGCTAAGGCTTCCGGATACGTCACTATAATCAAACCTCCGGCAGCGTCGCGGTCTAATCGCTGCAGCACTTCCGTCCGCTGAATCACCATCGCTTCGTCTGTGCCTTGCCGGCGTCTTTTGCCGCTCGGGAAATACGTTGCGTCTGCGCCTAATGCCTGCAAATCGGCAAAGCAGTACTGTGCCTCGTCCTGATTATCCATGACAACGACCATGCAATCCGTTCCGACTGCCCGCAGCATCACGCTCCGCGCACTGCCGTACAGCCCTGTCAGCCACACATGGTTTTCGCCCTTGTGCCGCAAACATTTTGCTATCGCCGCCACTTGCGGATGCTGCGTGAGTAATGTGTATAAATCCTCAATCGACATCAGTCAAGCAGCGTCACTTTCGCGCTGCAGCAGGTCGTCCCGTTCACATCTTTCTGCATGTATTGCACACTATGCTCATCGGCGATGTAGTGCGTGAAGAGACTGTCGCCCAGATACACTTCTTTTGCGTAGTTGATATCGAGCCGGAAGCGTTTGTTCAGGATGTCCGGCAGCTTTGCGTCAAGCATTATTTCGAGGTACTTGCACGAGTTGCAGTGCCGGTTGTAATCCACGTCCGAGTACAGGATTTTATGCTCCACGATATCGTCCGGCTCGGTCATCGGCAGCAGTCTTGTTGCACGTGGCATATCCAGCACTTCGCCGTCAACTGCGCCGTCAAACATCGGGTGGTTGAAGCAGTTCACGATTTCGCGTTTGCTCAAATCCAGCACTGCCCAAATGCTCTTGGCTTGTCCGATTTGTTCTTTTTGGCCGTCCCGCAGCAGGTAGATGCGGTAATCACGCGTCGAGAGCATGTGCACGTTGCTTTCAATCCATGTCTCGAACACCACGTGCTCGCAACTGGTCGGCATATAGTTCATCTCAATGCTCATGCGTGTTAGCACCCACGTCAGGTTCATTGGGTAGAGGTTCTTGATACCGAATCCCAATTCGTCCGCCACGCGCCCGCCGACGTTCAGCAGGTAGTTCTCCAGGGTGAACATCCGCAACTTGCGGTTCATGTCCACTTCCTGATATTGTATTTCATATTCGTAAGTATATTTCATAACCATTCACCGTTCATCCGTTCACCGTTAACCCGTTCACCCGTTCATCCGTTCAACCTTCAACCACCTGTCAAGCCAGTTCCTGAACGTCCGTTGCCACAGGATTCCGTTTTGCGGTTTCAGCACCCAGTGGTTCTCGTCGGGATAAATCAGCAGTTCTGCCGGCACGCCGCGCATCTTGGCTGCATCGAACGCCGCCATGCCCTGGTTCGCCAGAATACGATAGTCTTTTTCGCCGTGAATACACAGAATCGGCGTGTCCCATTTATCGACGAACTTATGCGGACTGTTGGCGAAAGTCCGTTGCGCAATGTTGTTTTTCTTGTCCCAGTACGCACCGCCCATGTCCCAGTTCGCGAACCATTTCTCTTCGGTCTCCAGATACTGCATTTCCATGTTGAAGATACCGTCGTGCGCGATGAACGCCTTGAAGCGTTTGTTGTGGTGTCCTGCAAGCCAATATACGGAGAATCCGCCGAACGATGCGCCCACGCAGCCCAGACGGTCTTTGTCCACATACGGCAGGTTCGCGCACACCTCGTCGATGGCGGTAAAGTAATCCTTCATGCATTGTCCGCCGTAGTCGCCGGATATCTCTTCGTTCCACGCTTTGCCGAATCCGGGCAGACCGCGCCGGTTCGGAGCCACGATAATATACCCGCCCGCGCTCATCATCATGAAGTTCCACCGGAAGCTCCAGAACTGGCTTACCGGCGTTTGTGGACCGCCCTCGCAGTATAATATCGTCGGGTATTTCTTGTTCGGGTCGAAGTCCGGCGGCAGAATAATCCATGTGAGCATGTCTTTTCCATCGCTGGTTCGTTGCCAGCGTGGTTCTACGGTAGAGCGCTCAATCTGATTATAAATATTGTCATTTTCATGGGTAAGTTGCGCGAATGCCACTTCCTGTGAGGTGTGGGGTTGGTCCCAGTCGATGCCGCGCGGACCATAGTCACGGGTCGGACCGTTCTCCCATTCTTCTACGTCCATGCAGTAAATCTCGTTGGCTTGCCGCATGGAGTGTCCAAGCATATACAGGTATTTGTCACTTACATCGCCGAAGGCGAGGTCGTATTGTCCTTCGGTCATACGCTCGATGTTTCCGTTCAGGGTCATGTGATACAAGTTAATAGTACCTGACCAGCAGGCAGTATAGAGGATAGTGGTGTCGTTATACCATGCAAACTCATCAATCGTATCATCGATGCGTTCGGTCAGCCAGCGCCGTTCGCCGGTCTTCAGGTTCAGCGCGAAGATGCGGTTGAGATCGCTCTCATAGCCGTCCCGTTCCATGGACAGCCACGCAATCCATTGCCCGTCAGGCGAATAGGCGGGGTTGGTGTCATAACCTTTGTTGTCGCCGGTGATGTTCTTGTGCTGTTTCGTTTCCAGGTCGTACAGATAGATATCGCTGTTCGTCGAAACGGCATACTCCAGTCCTGTTTTCTTGCGGCAAGTATATGCCAGTTCGTTGTTGTTCGGATTCCATGCCAGTTGCTCCACGCCGCCAAACGGCCGCATCGGGCATTCGAACGCCGTTCCTTCGAGGATGTTCACGCCGTTGCTGACAGAAGCCGTCTTGATGCGCTCGCCTTCGCCGTAATATTCGACGTTCAGGTCATACACAAACGGCTGCGGCACTTCGTCCACCCACTCGTCCCAGTGTTTGTACATCAGGTCGTCCACCACGCGTCCTGTTGCCAGCGGCAGGTCGGGATAAATATCTGCGGTGGCGGGGTGGGCTTTGACGGCTTGAATCAGCACCACTTTGTCGCGCATTGGTGACAGCAGAAAGCCCTCGATATCGGTTGCTCCGGTCACTTCCACTTCCTCTCCGTCGCGCCGCAGGTACAGTTTTCCGCCTTTCAGGTACGCGAGGTTACCGCTTGCTCCGAACCATGCGGGGTCGCTGCCCACAAACTCGTCAAAGGGTTGCATACCTGTCTCTTTCCCTTCAGGGAGGGCTGGGGTAGGCTGCTCATACGGATTGCATACACGAATCCATGTGGTGCTTCGGTTTTCCGGCACGCTGTAGTAACTGACTGTGTACGCGAGCCATCCTGTTTCGATGTCTGCTACGGCGCAGCCTATTCTGCCCATTGCCCACAGGCCTTCCGGTGTGAGTCGTCCGCCTTCGATGGTTATGTCTGGCTTGGTAATAGGTGCTTTGGTAATGTCTTCTTGTTGTCTGGCGCAGCCTGCAGCCAATACGGCGATAGTTGCCATAATCCAAATCGTTTGTTTCATTGTATTATTATTCCAAAAAGCGTGCAAAGGTACTACAAAAAATTTGAATGCGCAAATTTTTTGTGTGGAAAGTGGAAAGTTTAAAGTGGAAAGTTTAACGTTTAACGAAAAAAAAGTGCC
>CAJOFV010000049.1:1625-13076 GCA_905233925.1 Paludibacteraceae bacterium | reverse complement strand
GCTGCGATGTTCCCGAATGTGGAATATTTTGCGGGCGAACGTCCCTGGCGTATTCCGTGCGACATTGCTATGCCGTGTGCCACGCAGAACGAGATTGAACTGCACGATGCCGAGAACCTGATTAAGAACGGCTGCTTCTGTGTCACCGAAGGTGCGAACATGCCGACTACGCCGGATGCCATTGCAGTATTCCAGAACGCGAAGATTCTCTACAGTCCGGGCAAGGCAAGTAACGCGGGTGGAGTAGCCACTTCCGGTTTGGAGATGAGCCAGAACAGCATGCGTCTCAAATGGACGGCGGAAGAAGTGGATGCACGTCTCCGCACGATTATGTCGGACATTCACGCGGCATGCCTGAAGTACGGCACAGAGCCCGACGGTTATATCAACTACGTCAAAGGTGCGAACATCGCCGGCTTCATCAAAGTCGCCAACGCCATGGTCGAGCAAGGGTTGGTATAAATCTGCAAGAGTCGACAAGGATTAGTATAAAATCTGCAAGAAAAATGACATGCGCGCTTGCGTATGTCATTTTTTTGTTGTACCTTTGCAGCCGCAAAGGTAGTAGTGAAATGAAAGCAACCATATAACAGCGTTGGAATCTACTAGAATGTCTATAAAGAACAAGCAAATGAAAGCGAAGTGGGTGAATATAGTAAAGGAAGTGCATGGAATGGTGGATGAACACCAATATGCACGGAGTATTCCCGGAAATAAGGAATACGGGGCGATTTGCAGTAAACCGGACGTGAGTAAGAGGGTGCGGAGAGCAAGAGCCGCACATCCTACCGCCCGCCGTTTTGCGGAACTAATGGCAGAGACAAAAGCCATTCTACGTGATCCGGCAAGAAAAGCGGAGTGGCAGGCTCGCTATGATGAGGCTGTAAACTTGGCGCAAAAGCGTAACAAACCGATACAAGGAAGGCTGTACGATTATATCAAGCATGAGTTGAGCAAAGAGATGAGTGAAAGAATGAATGGGTGAAAGCGTGAAAGGATAAGGGAGCAAAGGCATTTCAGGGGCATATATTGTGCTTAATGACGGCTTGAGCAACCGATGAGCACCCGATGAGCACCCGATGAGCAGCCGATGAAGGCTGCGTAAAATGATAGGGGAAAGGAAAGAAATTTAGAAATCTCGAAATTTCGAAATCTCGAAAAGTCGAAGTGAAGAAAAGAAAATATAAACCGATTATGGAGAATGATTATACACAACTGATGGTGAAGCGCGTGCGGAGGATTCTGCTCGTGTGCAACAACTATGACAACTTCCTGCTGGAAGAAGACGGACGTCTGGACGTGCAAATCGCCCAGGAGTATCTGGATCTGAATCTGAGCAATCCGCCTGCCGTCGTGCGGGCAGAGACCAAAGCGGAAGCCCTGCAACTGATTCAGAACGGCGGGAAGTTCGACCTTGTCATTGCCATGTACAACGCCGGTGTGATGGACGCGTTTGCGTTCGCCGCCGAAGCCAAACAACTAATCCCGAACACGCCGTTCGTGCTGCTGTCTTCTTTCTCGAAAGAGGTGTTTGACCGCATCGAGCATGAGGACAAGCATAATATTGATTATTTCTTTTGCTGGAACAACTCTACCGACCTTATCATCGCTATCATCAAACTGATTGAGGACAAGATGAATGCCGACCATGATATTCTTGAGGCCGGTGTGCGCGCGATTCTGCTGGTTGAAGACTCGGTGCGTTACTACTCGACGTATCTGCCGCTGCTGTACAAACTGGTGCTCAATCAGAACAGCATCGCCATCCGCGACGCAATCAACGAGAAGCAGCAACTGTTCCGCAAACGCTGCCGTCCGAAAGTGCTGATGGCGACCTATTACGACGAGGCGTTGGAACTATATCAGCGGTACAAACAGAATATTATCGGCGTTATCTCCGACATCGGGTTTGTGCTGCACAAGGGTGATCTTTCCTCGTCGGAACAGTTGGACGCAGGTGTGAACCTCTGCCGCCTTATCCGCAAAGACAATCCGACGATGCCTATTCTGATGCAGTCGTCGCAGGAGTCGATGAAGTCGGTTGCCAAGCAGTTGGGCGTCGGGTTTGTGATGAAGACATCGAAGACGCTGATGCAGGAGTTGAGCGATTATATCGGCCGTGAGTTCGGGTTCGGAGATTTCGTCGCCATTGACCCGCGTACGGGGCGCGAAATAGCCCGGGCGAACAATCTGGAGGATTTTGAGCAGATTATTGCCACCATTCCGCCGAAGGCGTTCCGCCGTCTGTCGGATAACAACTACTTGAGCAAATGGCTTTTTGCCCGCGGTCTGTTCTCGGTCGGCAGGCAAGTCAGTCCGCTGACCATCAAGGATGACGACGATATTGAGAATATCCGCGCCATCAACGTCCGGACGATTCATGAATACCGTTTGCAGCAGGCGTTAGGCGTGGTTGCGAAGTTCGACCCCGAGACGTATAACGACACGATTTGGTTCTCGCGGCTTAAGGCTCGCGGATTAGCGTTCTTGAACCATGTTTTGCAGAAATACAACCTCTATAACGCGTGGGAAGATGTGCGCGTGCTTGTGCCGCGGACGATGGTTATCACGACCGATTATTTCGACGCGTTCATCCAGGATAACGGCTTGCAGTATGTGATTAACTCGCCTGCTTCGGACGAAGAGATTCTGTCGGAGTTCATTTCTTCGGCGTTGCCGTTGGAACTGGTCAAGGCGTTGCAGAAGTTCCTTGATGTGGTGGATAAGCCGCTGGCAATCCGTTCGTCGTCGAAACTGGAAGATTCTTACTACCAACCGTTTGCGGGCGTTTATGCGACCTACATGATACCCAACTCGCCGGACAAGCACCAGCAATTGCGATTGCTTGCGAAAGCCATCAAGTCGGTGTATGCGTCGGTGTATTTTTCGTCCTCGAAGGGCTATATTCTCTCGACGGGCAACGTTATAGCCGAGGAAAAGATGGCGATTGTGCTGCAAGAGATTTGCGGTAGCGAGCAGAACGGATATTTCTTCCCGACGATGTCGGGTGTGGCGCGCAGTGTGAATTTCTATCCGGTTAATTACGAGCGCGCTGAAGAAGGCATTGTGAAGGTGGCTTACGGCCTGGGCAAGGTGGTAGTGGATGGCGAGCCGGTAATGCGTTTTTCGCCGAAGTACCCGAAACAGGCGCTGCAGCTCACGTCGCCGGACTTGACGATGCGCGACACGCAGCGTTCGATGCTTGCGCTGTCCATGCAGCCGGAACGGTTTGTGATGTCTGTGGATGAGGCGGTGAACATGGAACGGTTGACGGTGGCGGAATGTGAGCAGTTCGAGTCGCTGAAGAAAATAGCCTCGACCTACGACCGCGACAACATGCGCATCGTAGATTCGTGCTTCCCGTCGGGACCTCGGTATATTACGTTTGCACCGCAATTGAAGTTCAACACATTCCCGCTTGCGGATATTATTTCGCGCTTGCTGGACATCGCGCAGCAGGAAATAAAGACGCCTGTCGAGATTGAATATGCCGCCGACCTGATGCAGTCGCCCGCGGTGTTCAATGTCTTGCAGATCCGCCCGATTTCTGCGGATTCGCTGACAGCGAAAGTGGACTGGGGCGAAGTCAAAGTATCGGAGAAACCGTTGCTGAAGTCCGAATCGGCGCTCGGAGTGGGGAAGATTGAAGGCGTGAAAGATATTATTTATCTGCGTCCCGAAGCGTTTGACGTGCTCCAGACCCGCGAAATGGCGCTGACCATGCGTGAATGGAACGGCGCGATCCGGCAAAAGGGAGACAATTATCTGCTTATCGGATTCGGCCGCTGGGGTTCGAATATCCCGACGCTTGGCGTGCCGGTGCAGTGGGGTGATATCAGTGAAGCGAAAGCCATCGTGGAGTGCTCGCTGCCGGACTTCCGCATAGAGCCAAGTCAGGGATCGCATTTCTTCCAGAATCTGACGTCATTCAATGTCGGCTATATCAACGTGGACACCGTTGCGCGACCGGACGAATGTCTGGATTTTGCGCAGTTGGACGCTCTGCCGGCGGTTGCGGAAACAAAATATCTCCGTCATGTCCGCCTGGACAAGCCGCTTGAAATGTATATCGACGGCTTCGCCAACAAGGCACTTGTGCAATTTTTTTGAAAAAAATTTGCATATATGCAAAAAAAGCAGTAATTTTGCCGCCAAATTTGTAAATCGCAAACAATATTATGTCAACAACAGGAAAAGTATTCGGCTGGCTGACAGCCATCGTTCTCGTCGCATTGGCGGGATTCATCTATTTCAAGTTCTGCTTCGTTTACAGTGAAGGAACGAACGAAGGCGACATCAACTACTTCCAGAAGGAAGGTATCATCTTCAAGACCTACGAGGGCAAGATGATTCAAACCGGCTATAACAGCAAGAACTCCAACGCGACGATTCAGTCGAACGAGTTCAAGTTCTCGGTGGCCGACGCGGCAGTAGCCATGGAGATAGACGCCCGTTCGAGCAAGCAGGTAAAGTTGCACTGGAAACGCTATTTCGGCACGTTGCCGTGGCGCGGAAACAGCCAGTTCATCGTGGATCGCATTGTGCAAGTAGAGCAGCCTGTGCAAGAAAATGATAATTTGTTGGACGTTCCTGAACCTGTACAATAACTAAAGAAAAATGATTAAAGAACCGTTTATAGAAACCCTGCGCAACGCCATCCGGGATAACTGGGATTCACCCGCCTTTACCGATTACGGTACGGATGTGACAATGACTTATGCCGACGTGGCGCAGCAGATTGAGCACCTGCATATCCTGTTCCGCGCCTGCGGTATCACCAAGAACGACCGCATCGCGCTGATGGGAAAGAACACAAGTAGTTGGGTGGTAACCTACATCGCCTCGATGACTTACGGCGCGATTATCGTGCCTATTCTGCAAGACTTCCGCGCCAATGATGCGCTGCATATTATCAACCATTCCGAGTCCAAACTGCTCTTTATTGCCGACACCTTGTACGAAAACATGGATATCGCCCAAATGGAGCAGGTTTCGGTGGTATTTTCGCTGACGAACTTCGAGCCGCTGGCGGTGGCTTCCGGTTTGAAAAAAGCCGATGTGACACCCCAACACATTCAGCAGGAGTTTGAGCGTCTGTATCCCGACGGTATCAAGCCCGACCAACTCGTGTATTCCGACAAGCAGAATGACGAAATAGCGTCGTTTAACTACACTTCCGGCACAACCGGTTTCTCAAAGGGTGTCGTTACGCCGCTCAATGCGCTCGCGGGCAATGTGCAGTTCTGCAACGACGTGCACGTTACGTACAGAGGCTGCCGTCAGGTGGTGTTCCTGCCGCTGGCACACTCGTTCGGCTGTGCGTTTGATTTCCTGAGTTGTTTCTGCGCCGGCGGTCACGAATGGCTGATGGGACGTATCCCTTCCCCGAAGATTCTGCTGCAGGCGTTTGCAGAAGTCAAACCGACCTGTGTGCTTACCGTGCCGCTTATTCTGGAGAAAATATACAAGAGCAAAATCGTTCCCGAAATATCCAAACCGCCCGTAAGCTGGGTGATGAAAGTGCCTTTGCTGGACGAAGTAGTGCTTAGCAAACTGCGTCAGGCATTGTTGGACGCTTTCGGCGGCTGTGTGAACGAAGTCATTATCGGCGGTGCGCCGCTGAATACGGAAGTGGATTTGTTCCTCAAGCGTATTCGTTTCCCCTATACAGTAGGCTACGGTATGACCGAATGTGCGCCGCTTATCTCCTACGTCAATAGCAAGGACTACAAGCCGCAGAGTTGTGGTAAGCCGCTGGACGGACTGATGGAAGTGCGTATCGACAAGCCCAACAGCGAAGGTATCGGCGAGATACAAGTGCGCGGCGAGCACACCATGCTGGGCTACTATAAGAACACCGAGGCAACACGGCTCATTTTCACAGAAGACGGCTGGCTCAAAACCGGCGACCTCGGTTATATCGACAAGGACAACTTTATCTTTATCAAGGGTCGCGACAAGAGTATGCTGCTTGGTCCTTCGGGGCAGAATATCTATCCCGAGGAGATTGAGGCGAAACTGAATAATATGCCCTATGTGATGGAGTCGCTTGTTATCCAGGAAGAAGGCGCTCTGGTGGCGTTGGTATGTCCGGATTATGTGACGGCGGACGCAGACCACCTGACCACCGAAATGCTGGAGGCGGCGATGGAACGCAACCGTCGCGACGTAAATGCGCAGATTGCATCTTACGAGCAGATAAGCGAGGTGCGCCTCTATCCGCATGAATTCGAGAAAACACCTAAAAAATCAATAAAAAGATTTTTGTACACACACTAATACTATGCTGACATCAGAAAACGACAATTTCGTAAAAATGTTTGAGCGCTCCTTCCGGAACAACTGGGATTTGGAGGCGATAACGGATTATGGAACGGCGAATACCCTGACCTACGGACGTCTGGCGGCGCAGATTGCACGGTTGCATATTCTGTTCAAACAGTTTGGCATTAAGAAGGACGACAAAATTGCCGTCATGGGACGCAATAACTGCAATTGGGTTACCGTCTATCTGGCAACCGTTACCTACGGCGCGGTAATTGTGCCGATTTTACAGGATTTCAAGGCTAATGATGCACAGCATATCATCAACCACTCCGAGTCCAAGTTGCTCTTTATCACCGATTTGATTTGGGAGAACATGGATCTCGAACAACTCGAAACGCTCAAAGCCGTATATTCACTTGCGAACTTCAAAATCATTGCCCACCGTCATCACAAGGAAATTACCTGGGGCGATGTGGAAGAGGCGTTCACGAAGAAATATGTCAAAGGTTTCACACCCGAAAGCGTTGCATACGAAGACCGCCCGAACAGTGCCATCGGTTCAATCAACTACACGTCGGGTACGACCGGTTTCAGCAAGGGTGTGATTATGCCACTGAACGGCTTGGCGGGAAATATTCGTCTCGCCTTCAACCTCAAACTGGTTTATCCGGGCTGCCGCCACGTGGCGTTCCTGCCTTTGGCGCACGCATACGGATGTGCGTTCGATTTTCTCGCCTGTCTCGCTTCCGGCGGTCACTCCTGGCTGATTGGCCGTACGCCGTCGCCGAAGATTCTGTTGCAGGCGTTTGCCGAAGTAAAGCCGACAACCATCCTCTCGGTACCGCTCATTCTCGAGAAGATTTACAAGAAGATGATTGTTCCGCAAATACAGAAACCGCCTATCAGGTGGGTGCTTAAGGTGCCTTATCTGGACGAGGTTGTGCTTGGCAAGATTCGTCAGCAGCTGGTTGAAGCGTTTGGCGGCGAGTTCAAGCAGATTATCATCGGCGGTGCACCGCTGAACCCCGAAGTGGAGTCGTTCCTGCACCGCATCAAGTTCCCGATGACGGTTGGCTATGGCATGACCGAATGTGCGCCGCTTATTAGCTTCACGCCTTATGAGGAGGGTGGCAAACTCTATTCCTGTGGCCGCGCGTTGGACGGGCTTATGGAGATTAAGATTATTCATCCGAACGAGGATGGAATAGGCGAGGTCGTTACCCGCGGAGAGAATGTGATGGCGGGCTATTTCAAGAACGTCCAGGCAACCAAAGAAAGTTTCACTAAAGACGGCTGGCTGCGCACGGGTGACCTCGGCATAATAGACAAGGACGGCTTCCTCTTTATCAAGGGACGTTGCAAGACCATGCTTCTTGGGCCTTCCGGTCAGAATATCTACCCCGAAGAGATAGAGGCGAAACTCAATAACATACCTTGTGTCCTTGAATCGCTTGTTTTGCAAACGGAGGACGCCCGTCTTGTGGCACTCGTTTGCCCGGACTACAACGAGGTTGATGCCAGCGGTTTCACGAAAGAGCAGTTGGAGGAGTACATGGAAGAAGTCCGCAAACAGGTTAATGCCGAACTGGCTGCCTACGAGCAACTGAATTGCATCAAGCTCTTCCCGCACGAGTTCGAGAAAACGCCGAAGAAGTCCATCAAGCGCTTCCTCTACACGAACGTAGAAGTATGAACCTCACGATTGACCAGGGAAATTCCCGCACCAAAGTCGCTTTGTTTGACGACAACGGTCGCATGGTGAAGAACTTTATCTATAAGTCCTTCTCTGCCAGTGATATAGAGCGTCTTTTCTCGCTTTATCCGATTACGGACAGTATTATTTCCTCGGTCGTGAACATCGAACCCGCGGTAGTCAATATTCTGAACCGCCTCTCGCAGCATTTTATTCTTTTCGACCACTTTACGCCGGTTCCGATAACCAACTGCTACGCTTCGCCCGAGACGCTTGGTCAGGATCGTTTGGCTGCGGCTGTAGGCGCAGCGTCCATCTGTCCCAACGAGAATCTGCTCATTATTGATGTCGGTTCTGCCATTACCTACGATTTTGTGTCCGAAAAGAACGAGTTTCTCGGGGGAAACATCGCTCCGGGCATCAAAATGCGGCTTACCATGCTTAACCGCATGACCAAGAAACTGCCGCTGGTGGAAGTGGAGGAAAACGAACTTATTCCGCTGTTCGGTAAAACCACCCGCGATGCAATTGCAGCAGGCGTTATTCGCGGCATCGGTTACGAGGTGAAAGGTTATATCCGCACGCTTGGCGAACGTTGCAAGCATTACGCACTGTTCCTTACCGGTGGTAACGCGCCCTATATTCTGAATCACTGCCGCTTCAATTTCCATTACGAGAAGCACCTCGTCCTCATCGGACTTAATACGATTCTCGAATTCAACAAAAAATAGGGAAAAAAGTCCCTCTGTGCACACAGAAACGCAAGGCGTTTCAACTTTTTTTAGGAAAATTGCGCTAAAATTTGCGTAATTGAAAAAAAAGTTGTAACTTTGCACGTTCAAATGTGCAAATACCCCAAAAAGGCTTTATAATACTATGTTAGACGCGTTTTTTCGAATTCATGATTATTTGGTAGCTCAGTCTCACACGCCGATTCGCCGTCTGCTGATGGACGAAATCAATTGGGATGACCGCTTGATAGCCATCAAGGGTGGCAGAGGTGTCGGCAAGACGGATTTTCTGCTTGCCCGCGCCCGTGAGTTGGAGGAGGAGATAGCAGCCCGTCCGGTTGAAAAAGGCCGCCGCGGACGTGTTTCTGCGCCAAAACGTGAGGTGCTGTATGTGAACTTGAACAACTTCTACTTCACGGAGCATACGCTTGTGGAGTTTGCAGGAGCATTCGTCAAGGCGGGCGGTAAGCATCTGCTGGTGGATCAGACGTTCAAGTACCCGAACTGGTCGCACGAACTGCGCCGTTGTCATGACCGTTTCCGTGATTTGCACATCGTGTTCATGGCTTCGCCGGTAATGCGGCTCATCGAGGATAACCGCGATTTGGCGCCTATTGTGAAGATGTACAACCTGCGCGGATTCAGTTTCAGGGAGTACCTGATTCTGCGAACCGGCATGCAGTTTGAGCCGCTGACGCTGGATATGATTCTGAAAAACCACGCGTCGCTGGCAAGAACTATCTGTGACCAGATAAATCCTTTGGAGTATTTTGACGATTATCTGAAGCACGGTTATTACCCCTCGTTCCTTGAGAACCGGAACTTTGAGGCGGCATTGCTGCGGCAGATGAATATGATGCTGGAGGTGGATGTGCTGATGATTAAGCAAATAGAGGTGTCGAATCTCCCGAAGATGCGCAAGTTGCTGCATATCATGCTGATGACAACGCCCTGCGCGCTGAACATCACCAATATCTCCGATGCTATCGACACCTCGCGTGCCACCACGATGAACTATATCAAGTACCTCAAGGATGCACGTTTGCTGAACCTGCTGTACATGGAGGGGAAGTCGTTCCCGATGAAGCCGGTTTGCGTGTATCTGCAGAACACGAACCTCGCGTACATGACGGTGGAACGGACGCCTGAGCCGCAGGCAGTCTGCGAGACGTTCTTCTACAACATGGTGCACGTGGCGCACAAAATCAACGCCACCGAGCGCAACGCGATGTTTGTGGTGGACGGCAAATACTACTTTGACGTAAAAGCGGAGAAACCGGCGCATGAGTGCATTCGTCCGACTGCTATCGGCGATCTGCAGGTAGGCCTCGGGAACTCGATTCCGATGTGGATTTTAGGATTCTTGTATTAAAAAAACAAAAACATATGAAAGAGAAGAAATTTATGACAATGGATGGTAATGCGGCAGCTGCGCATATCGCGTATATGTTCAGCGAAGTGGCTGCAATCTATCCTATTACGCCGTCCTCGCCTATGGCTGAGAATGTGGATGAGTGGGCGGCTCAAGGTCGCAAGAACATGTTTGGCGAGACCGTTCTGGTGCAGGAAATGCAATCCGAAGGCGGTGCAGCCGGTGCTGTGCACGGTTCGTTGCAGGCAGGTGCGCTGACGACGACGTTCACCGCTTCGCAGGGCTTGCTGCTGATGATTCCGAACATGTACAAGATTGCCGGTGAGTTGCTGCCGACCGTTTTCCATGTATCGGCACGTACGCTGGCTTCGCATGTGCTTTGTATCTTCGGTGACCATCAGGACGTGATGGCTTGCCGTCAGACCGGATTCGCTATGTTGGCGGAAGGCAGTGTGCAGGAAGTGATGGACCTTGCCGGTGTGGCACATCTTGCCACCATCAAGAGCCGCGTGCCGTTCCTGAACTTCTTTGACGGTTTCCGTACGTCGCACGAGTACCAGAAAGTCGAAGTGGTGGATATGGAAGACCTCCGTCCGCTCGTGGATATGGAGGCGTTGCAGGCGTTCCGTAACCGTGCTTTGAGCCCGATGCGTCCCGTGATGCGCGGTATGGCGGAGAACCCCGATGTATTCTTCCAGCACCGCGAGGCATGCAATTCGTGGTACAACGGTGTGGAGGACATCGTTTCCGATTATATGGACAAGATATCCGAGATAACCGGTCGTAAGTATCGCCCGTTCAGTTACTACGGCGCTGCTGACGCGGAGAATATCATCATCTGTATGGGTTCGGCGTGTGAGGCTATCCGCGAGGTCATTGACTACGAGGCTGCCAACGGCAAGAAACTCGGTATGATTAACGTGCATCTCTATCGCCCGTTCAGCCTGAAATATTTGAAAGAGGCGCTGCCCGCAAGCGTGAAACGCATCTGCGTGCTTGACCGCACAAAAGAGCCCGGTGCAAACGGCGAACCGCTCTATCTGGATGTGAAAGACGCGTTGGACGAACTCGGTCTGAACAATATTCTCGTAGTAGGCGGTCGTTACGGACTTGGCTCCAACGACACTACGCCCGCACAGATGTTGGCAGTATTCGAGAACCTCGCACTTCCGCAGCCGAAGAACCACTTCACGGTAGGTATCGTTGATGACGTAACCTTTACATCACTGCCGGTCGGCGAAGAAATCGCGATGGGAGGCAAGGGCATGTTCCAAGCGAAGTTCTATGGTCTCGGCGCAGACGGAACCGTTGGCGCAAACAAGAACAGCGTGAAGATTATTGGTGACACGACCGACAAATACTGCCAGGCATACTTCAGTTACGACTCG
>CAJOFV010000049.1:0-1587 GCA_905233925.1 Paludibacteraceae bacterium | reverse complement strand
GTAACCACGCCGAACTTCGTGGCTTGCCACGTACAGGCGTATCTGCACATGTACGATGTGACCCGCGGTCTGCAGAAGGGCGGAACCTTCCTGCTCAACACGATTTACGAGGGTGAGGAACTGGTGAAGTTCATGCCGAACAAGGTTAAGAAATACTTTGCTGACAATAATATCAAGGTATATTACATCAACGCCACGAAAATCGCGCAGGAGATTGGTTTGGGCAACCGCACGAACACGATTCTGCAATCCGCATTCTTCCGTATCACCGGCGTTATTCCGGTGGAGAAGGCTGTTGAGGAAATGAAGCACTTCATCGTGAAGTCCTACGGCAAGAAGGGTGAAGACGTGGTGAACAAGAACTATGCGGCAGTTGACCGCGGCGGCGAATACAAAGAGCTGGCAATTGACCCCGCTTGGTCGAATTTGGGCGCAGATGCCGCTCCCGTTCGTCCGATTAACGCCCAAGACGGCGACCTCCTGCCAGTTTCTTCCTTCAAGGAAGTGGCAGACGGCACATGGCCCAGCGGCACGGCGAAGTTCGAAAAACGCGGTGTATCTGCTTTCGTTCCCGTTTGGAACGCAGAGAACTGTATCGAGTGCAACAAGTGCGCGTATGTTTGTCCTCACGCCTGCATCCGTCCGTTCGTTTTGGACGAGGAGGAAATCAAGGGATTCAATGCGGCTACCCGCGAGATGAAAGCTCCGGCTGCGCTCAAAGGTATGCACTTCCGCATGCAGGTTGGCGTTATGGACTGCCTCGGTTGCGGCAACTGCGTGGATGTATGTCCTGGTAATCCGAAACTCGGCAAAGCCCTGTCGATGGTTCCGCTGGAGGGACAGGAGGCAGAGGCTGCCAACTGGGATTACTGCGTGGCGAACGTCAAGACCAAACAAGGTCTCATTGATATCCAGTCCAACGTCAAGAACTCGCAGTTCGCGACGCCGTTGTTTGAGTTCTCAGGTGCTTGCTCGGGTTGCGGTGAGACACCGTACCTGAAGCTTATTTCCCAACTCTTTGGCGACCGCGAAATTGCGGCCAACGCTACCGGCTGTACCTCTATTTACTCGGGTTCCGTGCCCTCAACGCCTTATACCAAGAACGAGAAAGGACATGGTCCCGCTTGGTCGAACTCGCTGTTTGAAGACTTCTGCGAATATGGTCTTGGCATGCAGATTGCCCACAAGAAGATTAAAGAGCGCATTGCCCGCCTGATGACCGACGCACAGACTTGCGAGTGCTGCTCCGACGAACTCAAAGCCATGTTCAACGAGTGGATGGAAAACAAGAACTCTGCCGAAGTAACCCAACGTCTCTACGAGCCGCTCGTGGCTGCTATGGAGGCTTGCGGTTGCGACAAGTGCAAGGAAATCCTCAAATACAAAGATCATCTCGTTAAACGCAGCCAGTGGATCATCGGCGGTGACGGCGCTTCGTACGATATCGGTTACGGAGGTCTTGACCATGTCATCGCTTCCGGCGAAGATGTGAACATCCTCGTTTTGGATACGGAGGTTTATTCGAACACCGGCGGTCAGGCTTCAAAGGCTACGCCGCTTGGCGCTATTGCCAAGTTCGCGGCAGCA
>CAJOFV010000048.1 GCA_905233925.1 Paludibacteraceae bacterium | reverse complement strand
GGCCGGTGACGAACGGTATGGACCAAGCCAAACAGGTCATCCACAACGGCTTCGGCGCAGCAGTGGAGCTGCCCGGATTCAACTACCGCACCGGACGCTACTTGGAGGCATACGAACACCTGCCGCAGAAAATGATTTTAGGCAGCGAGACGGCATCCACCGTTTCGAGCCGCGGCATCTATAAACTGCCCGCCGTGATGAAGGACTTCGCCATGTACGAAGACCATCAGTCCAGCGGCTACGACCTGGAGTACTGCCCGTGGTCGGGACTGCCGGAACAGGATTTCCAGTTGCAGGACGATTATGACTGGACGCTCGGGCAGTTCGTGTGGACGGGCTTTGACTACCTGGGCGAGCCGTCGCCGTACGACACGGACGCATGGCCGAGCCACAGCAGTTACTTCGGCATCATCGACCTCGCGTCGCTGCCCAAAGACCGCTACTGGCTCTACCGCAGCCAGTGGAACACCGACAATCCGACGCTGCACATGCTGCCGCACTGGAACTGGAAAAGAGGCGACAAGGTGGCGGTGTTCTGTTACACGAGTTATCCTTCCGCAGAACTGTTTGTGAACGGCAAAAGCTACGGCAAACTGCGTCACGCCACCGCCGAAGAGACAGAACGTCTGGCCAAAGGCGAAAAGATTGCGGGCGTGAGCGCAATGCCCAAAGTCGGCGAGTTCGAAGTGCCCGAATGGGGCTCTGCACCGCGTCCGGAGCTGCTGCCGCGCTACCGGCTGATGTGGTTTGACGTGCCCTACAAGAAAGGCATGATTGAAGTGATTGCGTACGACGAAGATGGCTACGAGGAAGCACGGGATATGGTAGTGACCGCCGGCAAACCGCACCATTTGGAAGTCATCTGGACGAACAGAGACGAAAATCCGGAGGAGCTGTGCTACTACAGGGTGAGCGTGGTGGACAAGTTTGGCACGCTCTGTCCGTTTGCCGATAACCTGATTACGTATGAGGGCGACGGCTTTGTCGCCGCCGCGAACGGCGATGCCGCGTGTCTGGACAGTTTCGTACAGCCGCAAATGCACGCCTTCGCCGGTCAGTGCACATTCATCCTGCGCAAAGGCAGCAAAGGAAAATTCAAGGTTGATTTACATTAAATTTACACAGTATGATACGAAAATTAAGTTTGGTCTTATTGTCGCTACTGACCCTTGCGGGCTGCAAAGCGGATTATCCGGGAGCAATGGATAATCCGAAGCCTGAAAGCGAGACGTTTGCCGTCACTTCCCTGAACGGCACGGTGGCAGTGGCGAACGGCATTTACGACCTCGAGGTGTATGTGCGCGGGTCAGAGGACTCGTTGCTGGTAATCACCGCAAACGGCAAACGGAGTGCTTTTCTGCTGCAAGAGAGCGTGTGGAAACACGGGTATGTACGCGGAATAACCGTCAGCGACGGAAAAGTGGTATTAAGCAGTACCACCTTGGAGCCGAATGCCACGTACGAATTGAGTGCCGCCTACCTGCGCAAAACAGGCAGCACGCGGGTGCTGGTTAAGGGCGGCGATTTCTCCATGTTGAGCCAGGTGGAAAAGAACGGCGGCACCTATTCCGACCGTGACGGCGTAGCAGGCGACTGCTTTGCGCTGTGTGCCAAAGAAGGGGTGAATCTGGCACGCCTGCGTTTGTACAACGACCCGGGCAACACGTCGTACCCGTCCAAGAACTTCTTCAAGGGCATCCAGAACGAACAGGACATTCTCGGGCTCGCAAAACGTGCGAAAGCCGCAGGCATGGAGATTGAACTGACGTTCCATTATTCGGATTTCTGGACTAACGGCGGCAAGCAGTACAAACCGGCGGCATGGAAAGCAATGACCCTCGCACAGTTGCAGGAACAGATGTATGCCTACACGAAAGCGTTCCTGCAAAAAATGGTGGCGCAGGGAACAGCACCGCAGTATGTGTCGTTAGGCAACGAGATTCAGTCGGGAATCCTGTTCGGAATAGTGAAAGACGGCAAACCGACCGAGAAAGTGAACGGCTACTGCGATGACATGTACAAACTCGCTGCGCTGCTGGCACAAGGCAGCAAAGCCGTCCGCGAAGTGTGTCCGCAGGCGAAAATAATCATTCACCTGACCACCAGCGCGGATATTACGGTGGAGACCTTCAAGTGGTTCTTCTCCGCAATGAAAAACGCAAACCTCGACTATGATATCATCGGGGCGTCGTATTACCCGTATTACGGAAACAAAACCATCGAAGAGATGATTGCCGGAGCAGAGAAACTGTGCACGCTCTACGACAAAGATTTTATCTTTATGGAGACCGGTTTCGCGTGGGCGGAGAAAATGCCGGACGGTTCAGACGGTCAGATTTCCAACAACAAGCCCTACAAACAGATGACACCGGAAGCACAACGCACGTTCCTGCTTGATTTGACCGAACAGATTAAAGCCGGTTCGGAACGTATATTAGGATATATCTACTGGGATCCGATTTATCTTGACGCGCCGAACTGCGGCTGGGCAGTGGGAGAGCCGAACGTCACCGCCAACTCGACCCTGTTTGATTTCGACGGAAAGATGTTGCCGGCATTTGATGCATACAGATTTAATAATTAGAGCTTATGAGAAAGACTGCATTTATATTATTGTGTTCGGCGCTCTGTTTCCTTTCCGCATGCAAAGAGGAAGGTGCAGACTTGCGCCCGGGATTGTACGTCGACCACGATATTATCGAGGCATTCGGCGGCAAAGAAGTGCGTATCAGCGGACAAGCGTCCTGTTACGCAGGCTTTGACTCCTTCTCCATTACCTGCGCAGCGTGGAAGATAAACGACGTGACGGATTTGAGCGGGCATAAACCGGTGGTGTGGAATTTTGACTATACGCTGGTCGTGCCGGCAGATGCCACATTCCCGCAATACCTGACCGTAACGGCTACCGACGTGCACGGCACGGAAATGAAGAAAATGCTGACCATCCGGTATGCCCCCGCTACCACCGCTCCGTTCGTGGAAGGACTGCAGCCGCAGATGGCAGTGGACTACGACACCGTTCAGCATCAAGGCGAATGTACACTGTCTGCCACACTGTATGGCGAAGACAGACTGACCTCGGCCGTGGTGGAGATTCCGGACGTGGACTTCAAGCAGACATACGATTTGAAAGCACGCGAGGAAAAGATTGCATGGAGTTGTATGTTCACCAAAATCGGCTCTTATCCGATGACTATTACCGTAAATGACAACAGCGGCAATCAAACCGTCAGTGAGCACCTGCTGATAGTCATGATTCCGGAAAAAGCGGATCCTGTTGAGGATTATCCCTACCTGTGGGCATTCAAGAGCAATACAAAGGAGAGTGATTATATCTTCGGTTTCTATCAATACATGAGCCGCCGCGATGACTATTGCTACGATGTGACGGTTTATGCCGAGACGGATGACACGGAATTCATGTTCGCTCCGAAACGCGAAACGAACGGCGCGCGGAAGTTCGGCCAGTCGCCGTATGTGGAAGGGAAAGTAATCAGTATGCAGGACAAGCCGGACTATGTAATCGGCTACAAGCCCGGACAAGGCTACTGGGGACTGACCGTAGACTTGCGGAATCAGATTATTACCAAGTGGGAGCCGGATTATGCAGGCGCAGACAAGTCGCAATTATATGTCAGTGCCGACTGGAACAGCTGGACGTTTGATGCAATGCAAGCAGGTGCGACACCCTACCAGCAACAAATAGACGTTACCATCAAGAAAGGTAACCAGTACTTCTGCTTCGCCACCGCGACCGACTGGACGCATATGTGGCGTGTCTGGAATGCAGATGGAGACATGGCCGGCTGGTGGTTCTCGGAAGACGGAGCCGGCGACGGTGCTACATTACCGGCTATTACAGAGGACGTACAAGCAAATATCAGTTTTGATACGGCTATTCAATGGTGTTACATTAAGAAGAAATGAGTATGAGAAAGTACATTTATATCATAGCAGCAATATTCTGCGCGACTACCGCCTTTGCGGGCGTCAAGGGTGTTGTGTATGACGAAAACGGCGAGCCGGTTATCGGCGCAAACGTAGTTATAGAAGGTACCACCACCGGAACGATTACCGACTTTGACGGTAATTTCGAAATAGACGCCCAAGCGGGACAGAAACTGGTGTTCTCCTACATGGGATATATTTCCCAAACGCTGGCCGCAGCAGACAACATGCGCGTGGACCTCGTGCCGGACACCAAGGTTATTGACGAAGTGGTGGTTATAGGTTACGGCGCTTCCAAGAAAAGTAATATATCCGGCTCCGTGGAAACGGTCAAAGCAGAAGACCTGCCAAAAGCCGCTTCGGCAAGTGTGGGAGAAATGCTTCGCGGACGTACGTCGGGTATGTTTATCCAGTCAACATCAGCCAGCCCCGGAGCCAGCCAAAATATCACGATTCGAGGCGGATTATCCGGGCAAAAACCACTCATCGTTATCGACGGTGTTCCGCAAATTCAGGCGAAGAACCTCAGCAGCGGAACCGGTTATAGCGGTGTGGACAAAGATAATTCGCTGATGAACATTTCTCCGGATGACATTGAAAGCATCAATATCCTCAAAGACGCCTCCGCAGCGTCCATCTACGGTTCGGACGCTTCCGGCGGTGTCATCCTTATTACTACCAAACGCGGCAAACAAGGCAAACCGGAAGTAACCTACTCCGGTTCTGTTGCCTTCCAAACCATCAAAAACGCACCGGAGTTCCTTGATGCAAAAGATTTCATGACCGAGCAAAACAAGGTCTTTGACGAACTCGGACGTACGGATGAGCAACGCTACACCCAAGCGCAAATAGACCAGTACGTCGGACACGGAACCAACTGGCTGAAAGAGGTTACGCGCATGGGACTGGTCAACGAACATAACCTCAGCGTGAACGGCGGTTCCGAGAATACAAAGTATCTCGTCTCACTCGGCATTTACGACCATAAAGGCATTGCAAAGAACAATGACATGACACGTTTTACGGGACGCCTTAACCTTGACCAGCAGTTCGGCAAATACGTAAAAGCAGGCGTCAACACGTCCTTTACCTCGCTCAATTACAATGATGTGCCTCTGGGAGACAGCCGGCAAAGTGACGCTGCGCTGATTTATTCGGCGATGACGTTCAACCCGACCGTGCCTGTTTATAATGCAGACGGCACATTTGCCGACAATCCTGACCGCCCGAATATCTACCCTAATCCGGTGAGCCTTTTAGATATTACAGACAACAGCCGGTCATACGATGTATTCCTGACCGGTTATTTGGAGATAAAACCTTACAAAGACTTGACCATTCGCGCCACCGGCGGTGCGGATATTAAGTTCGACGAGGCTGACCAGTATACCCCGACAACAACGCTCAAAGGAGCATCGTTAGGCGGTCAGGCGTCCAAACAAAGCCGGCGTACGACGTTGGGTATTATCAACGCCACCGCAACGTATGCGCACAACTGGAACGAAGAACACGACTTGAGCGTAATGGTTGGTTGGGAATGGAAAAAGAACCTTTGGATCGGTCATGGCATGGTCGCCAACAACTTCCCGACAGACGGTGCTTTGATGCACAATATGGGTACTTCCGAAGCGGAAAACCCGGATATCTGGTCAGGCAAAGGCAGCAGCCAAATGGCTTCGTTCATCGGGCGTGCCTCGTATACGGCGCTGAACCGGTATATTGTGACGTTTAATATTCGTGTCGATGGCAGTTCGAACTTCTCGAAAGAGCATCAGTGGGGCGCTTTCCCGGGCGCGTCACTCGCTTGGCGCATGAGCGAGGAACCCTGGCTGAAATCCGCCACATGGCTCAGCGAACTCAAACTGCGCGGCGGTTACGGACAAACCGGTAATGCAGGCTCGCTCACAGGAATCAATACCATTTACGGAATCAGTCGCGGCTCGTATGTCATAGACGGCGCGCTTGTGAACGGAATCGGATTAAGCAAACTTGGCAATCCCGACTTAAAATGGGAAACTCTTTCGGATGCTAACGTAGCCATCGACTTCGGCTTCTTCAAAGGACGCTTGTCAGGATCCATCGAACTATACCAACGCGACCGCTCGGACGTGATTCTGACAAAAAACCTGATGTCATTTAATGAAGTCAACACTATTGATTACAACAGTAAAGAAATATATCGCAGCCGTGGTATTGAAATCACACTTCATACGGTAAATGTGGACACCAAACTGTTCGGATGGACGAGTGATATCTGCTTCAGTTACTACCGTAACAAAACGGTCACTCGTGACCCCGACTTCATTCCATCGACCTATGACCCGTATTACAAGGACTGGGGGGATATTTATGGCTACAAAACCGACGGACTTATACAGGCGGGCGAGACATACCCGCATCTGCCCAACTCACAGCCCGGTTCAATCAAGTATCTTGACATCAACGGGTATGTCTATGAAGCGGACGGCAAAACCATCAAACGTAACGAAGACGGCAGTTATATGCTCTCCGGTAAACCGGACGGCAAACTGGATAATGCAGATATCGTCAAGCTGTTCAATAACACGCCTATTCCTTTCTCGTTCAACAACACCTTCCGTATTTGGGACTTTGATTTGAACATCTATTTCTACGGTTCGCTGAACGGTTGGAAAATGAATGACGTTCTTTATCAGTCTTCGTACGGTATTGCCGACCTGGTGTATGGCGTAAATGCCCTGACCGCAGTACGTGACCGCTGGACTTACCAGAATCCGGAAGGTACTCTCCCGGGCGTGGCAGAAGCCAACTCGGGAGTTAATCCCGCCTCTTCGGACTACTTCTATGAAAAAGCCTGGTACCTGCGTCTGGACAACATCTCGCTCGGGTATAATTTCCCGACAAAGTGGTTCAAAGGCTATGTCAAGAACGCCCGAATATATGTGGCTGTACGTAATGTGGCGGTTATTACCCCCTATAAAGGAATGGACCCCGAAACAGGAAACGGAATCGGAGCATATCCAAGTCAGATTTCCGCAGCTATTGGTCTTAACTTCAAATTCTAACGCCTTATGAAAAAGTATTCATTTATAGTCTTTGCTCTTTGTTCCATACTCCTTGCGTCCTGCGAGCTTTACCGCGAGGATTATACAGAGATTTCCCAGGAGTCGTTCCCGAAAACGGAAAACGACCTTAAACTGATGGTTAATGCGCTGATGTATGAATTCGGAACAGGTTATTGGGAAGGCCAGTCCATTTTCTCCGCCGGATACAATGGCTATCAGGTTATGTCGGACATGACTTCCGACGTGCTCTGGTCATGTTGGGGCTGGGAAAGTGATGTCGAGTACTACCAGCAGTGGAAAGACAATTCCACCAGTTCCATTTCCGGTTACTTTGACCAAGCGTTTGCGCACTACCAGTTCCTTAGCAAGGCGCGCAACGTAATTCGCCGCATTAATGCAAGTAAAGCTCCCGAAGATGCAAAAATCCATTATGCTGCTGAAGCGCACGCGCTGCGAGGCTGGATGAGCTTGTATCTGTACGACAACTTCGGACCTGTTCCCGTCGCTACAGACGCCCAATTGGACGACCCTATGACATTCAATTATATCGGCCGCCTTACCGAAACGCAGTATGACTCCGTCATGACGGAGGACTTGACGTACGCCATCAACTATCTGCCGGAAACAGCTCCGCGAGGACGCATGACGAAAGGTATTGCCATGACCTTACTCCTCAAATTCCGTATGATGCAAGGCAGGTTCAAAGACGCAGAGCAGCTGTGTCGCGATATTATCGCTCTCGGCGTGTATAGCCTCGAACCGGACTACACCCGTATTTTCGCTATTGACAATGCCGGAAACAGCGAGATTATTCTCTGCGTGCCGTGCAACAGTTCTGCTTCATGGACAGCCAACTACATGATTGCCGAAGTACTGCCGGCAGACATGCCGTGGACGGAGAAATCACTCGGCTGGGGAGGTTACGTCATGCCCTGGGACTTCTACAACACGTTCTCAAGCGCCGACAAACGCCTTGCCTGTGTCTATACCGATTACACGACGGCCACCGGCAAGTACGTGGACAAAACATCCTCACAGCAACTCAAATACGGTGCACTGCCCCTCAAATACGGTAAAGACCCTGACATGACAGGTTCACAGGCAGGCAACGACCTCGTCGTTTACCGCTACTCGGATATTCTTCTCTCTCTCGCAGAGTGCATCACCCGTAACAAGGGCGTGAACGCGGAAGCGGAAGAGTTGCTCAACCAGGTACGCCGCCGTGCCGGATTAGGAAATATCACCGGCTATAACTCCAGCGATTTTCTGGACGCTATCCTTGCAGAGCGCGGACATGAGTTCTTCTTTGAAGGTCTGCGCCGTCAAGACCTTATCCGTTTCGGCAAGTACGTGGATTACGCCAATAACCGCATCAAGGCAGCCAACGCTGCCGGTAGCAGTTACTACCTCGTGGACAAATCCCACAACCGCTACCCGATTCCGCAACAGTACATTGACGAATCCAAATCGGCCATCACACAAAACCCCGGATACTAATTTAATTGCTTTATATCATGAAAAAACAAGAACTGTTAGCTGCTTTCGCAGCAAAATTCAACGGCGCAAAAGGCACCGTTTATGCCTCTCCCGGCCGTATTAACCTCATCGGCGAGCACACCGACTACAACGGCGGCTTCGTCTTCCCGGGAGCTGTGCAACAAGGTATCATGGCGGTCATCCGTCCCAACAATACAGACACTGTCCGCGCCTACTCTATCGACCTCAAAGACTACGCCGAATGGCCTGTCAACGACCCGAACGGTCCCGAAGCCACGTGCTTTCGCTTCGTTTATGGTGTTGCCCGCGAACTCATCGAGCGCGGCGTGGCGGTCAAAGGCTTTGACACCGTCTTCGCAGGCGATGTACCCCTCGGAGCGGGCATGTCCTCCTCCGCAGCACTGGAGAGCTGCTTCGCGTTCGGTCTCAACGAACAATTCGGCGGCAACGTCTCCAAATGGGATATGGTGCTTGCCGGACAGGCTACCGAGCACAAATACATCGGCTGTAACTGCGGTATCATGGATCAGTTTGCTTCGGTCTTCGGACAGGCGGGCAAACTCATGCGTCTCGACTGCCGCAGCCGCGAGTTTGAGTACTTCCCCTT
>CAJOFV010000047.1 GCA_905233925.1 Paludibacteraceae bacterium | reverse complement strand
AGAGAAACGCGATCCTTGCCTGCGCCGACATAGCCGTAATCCGCATCCGCCATTTCGCCGGGACCGTTGACAATACAGCCCATGACGGCGATTTTGAGACCGCTGACGCTGTTAGAAGTGAGGCATTTCATCGCCTCTTTGATGTCTGCAACGGTTTTCTGGAGGTCGAACATGGTTCTGCCGCAGCCCGGACAGGAAGTAAACTCTGTTTTGTACATCTTGACACGCGCTGCCTGAAGGATGTCCTTGCCCAATTTCTCCAACATAGGAAGGGAGAACGAGGGATTGAGAATCTCCAGTTTGTCACAGCCAAACTCCCATAACAGACGTCCACATTCCGCAGCGACGTGCAATTGGAAAAGCGACCTGTCTTTTTCGGTGCCGAAATAGAATACCGAACGTTTCTCATCATCGTAAGAAACAATGATGTCGTCCGCGTAACGAGGACTTTGCGGGTTGGCAAAGTAATCTATAAGTTCCTGTGCTACAGGGATTTCCGCTTCGGGGTCTTCGCTAAGGCTGACACGGATTGTATCCCCTATCCCATCCGCCAGAAGGGCACCAATTCCGACCGCTGATTTGATGCGTCCGTCTTCGCCCTCGCCAGCTTCCGTAACGCCGAGATGAACGGGATAGTGCATGTCCTCCTTGTCCATCGTGGCGACGAGCAGACGGACTGTTTCCACCATGACGCGGGTGTTGCTTGCTTTGACGGAAAGAACAATGTTCTCAAAGTCCGCCTCGTGAGCAATGCGCAGAAATTCCATGCAGGATTCGACCATTCCCTGCGGGGTGTCCCCATACTGCTCCATCATGCGCGGAGCCAAACTGCCGTGGTTGACGCCGATGCGGATAGCGGTGCCGTTTTGCTTACATATATATATAAGGTGTAAGAAACGTTCGCGGATGGAATCAGGGTCGTTGGCATAGTTTCCCGGATTAATTCTGACCTTTTCGCACGCCGCAGCCGCCAAGTCAGCGACATCGGAACGGAAATGAATATCCGCCACCAACGGGATAGTACAGCCCTTTTCACGCAGTTGTTTGCGGATGAGTTTGAGCGATTCGACCTCACGGCTTCCCTGCGTCGTGAAACGGAATAACTCTGCGCCTGCTTTGGCACAACGGAGTGCTTGGGCGACAGAAGCGTCAATGTCATCGGTGGAAGTGTTTGCCATCGTCTGAACGCGAATCGGGTAGTCAGAACCGATATTCAAGCCCGAAATATGGGTGGTTGAGGTCGGTCTACGGTGATATTTTAACGAAATATTCATTTTTTTTGCAAAAAAATTTGGTCATGTCAAAAAAAAGCAGTACTTTTGTTCGTGAAAAAAGCATGAATCAGTAGCTCAGCAGGTAGAGCACATCCCTTTTAAGGATGGGGTCCTGGGTTCGAGCCCCAGCTGGTTCACAGAGCAGCCGTAGGGCTGCTTTTTTTGTGTAACTGCTAATCAATTTATGTCTTTTTAGCCCACGTATTAGCCAATATTACGGCTACAACTGTTAGTACAATAACTATCCCTGAAAAGATGAGACCGGTGGTCTTGTCGCTATAATCTCCAAGCCAAAAGAGCAGAGGAGCAATGACGAGCAACAAAATGCCAAGTATTAAACGTAAGCGTTTAACATTAACCGCTTCTTTATCTTCTTTAGAAGCAGTATTGTAACCGGCAATCATCCAATCGCCTTTTCCTGCAAGTATGACAATAGCCATCACTACAAGAACTACAGCCAAAATGATTTGAGTTGTCATACTTATAAATTAATTATCACATTACGATGTTCACTATTCGTCCGGGCACGACAATTACCTTTTTAGGTGTATTGCCGGCAAGGTACTTCGCCGTTTGTTCGTCCGCCATAACGGTTTTCTCGACATCCTCTTTGCTCATGGTCTTGGGCAAGGAGAGCGTGAAACGCACTCTGCCGTTGAACTGGATCGGATAATTTTGGTTATCCTCAACGAGATACGCCTCGTTACACTCCGGCCATTCGGCATCGCAGACCGTTGTTTCGTGGCCGCAGCGGTGCCAAGCCTCCTCGGCGATGTGCGGTGCAAACGGCGCAATGAGAACGGCAATCGTTTCCAAAATGGCGCGTTTGTTGCACTTGCCAAGCTCGTTCACCGCAATCATAAACGCAGGAATAGAGGTGTTGAATGAGAAGTTCTCAATGTCCCACGTCACTTTCTTAATCAGTTTGTGGAGAGAACGGAGTTCGTCCGCCGTAGGTGCTTCATCGCTAATCGTCTCGTACATATTCCAGAGACGACGCAAGAAACGATGCACTCCATCGATACCGTTGGTATCCCAGGGCTTGGACATCTCCAACGGACCCAGGAACATCTCATAGAGGCGGAGCGTGTCTGCTCCGTATTGGGCAATCACATCGTCCGGGTTTACCACATTGAACATCGACTTCGACATCTTCTCCACCGCCCAGCCACAGATATACTGCTTGGGCATTGATACGCCCATGTAGGGATTGTCCTCCACTTCAGAACTCGTGCCGTCCGCAAAGACGAACTGCGCATTGCGGAACTCAGGCATCCAGTTGTGGAAGGCCGTGATATCCAGTACGTCGTTATGAACGATATTGACATTGACGTGAATGGGCTGCACTTTGTCCTTGTATTCTGGTTGGTCAATGAGGTTGTAACTGATGTACAGATTACCGCTCGCGCCCTCGCCGATATAACGATATACGAAGTTCGAGCGTCCCTGAATCATGCCCTGGTTGATAAGTTTCTTGAAGGGCTCGTCCTCGCAAACATAGCCGAGGTCGAAGAGAAACTTGTTCCAGAAACGGCTATAAATGAGGTGTCCCGTCGCATGTTCGGTGCCGCCGATGTAAAGGTTGACCTGACGCCAGTATTCGTTGACAGATTTGTCCACAAGCGCATTGTCATTGTGATTGTCCATGTAACGGAGGTAATAAGCGCTGGAGCCGGCAAAGCCGGGCATGGTGCAGAGTTCCAACGGATAACCATTATATGTCCAGTTCTCGGCATTACCAAGCGGCGGGCGTCCGTCTGCGGTAGGCTTAAAGTCCTTAATTTCCGGCAACTGCAGCGGCAGTTCTTCTTCGGGGATGGCATAAGGCATGCCATCCTTGTAGTAAATCGGGAACGGTTCTCCCCAGTAGCGCTGGCGGCTGAAAATGGCATCGCGGAGGCGGTAATTAACCTTCACACGGCCTATTCCTGTGTTGGTAATATATTCCTTCATCGCCTGAATGGCATCGGGCACTTCCATACCGTTCAGGAAGCCGGAGTTCATCATTTTGCCTTCTTTCGCATCGAAGCTAGATTCGGAAATATCGGCGCCTTCAATCAGCGAAATAATCGGCAGGTTGAAGTGCTTGGCAAAGGCGTAGTCGCGGCTGTCATGCGCCGGAACAGCCATAATCGCACCGGTGCCGTAGCCTGCGAGTACATAATCCGATATATAAATAGGTATCTCGCCGTTGGTAAGCGGGTTGATAGCGTAAGAGCCTGTGAACACACCCGTTACGCGGCGGTCAGCAATACGCTCGCGCTCTGTGCGGTGCTTGCAGCGGTCGAGGTAAGCCTCCACTTCTTCGCGGTGGTCGTCCGTCACGACACGTTGCACGTACTCGCTTTCCGGTGCCAGAACCATAAAGGTCACGCCAAAGACGGTGTCCGCACGGGTAGTGAAGATGGTAAACGGTTCATCCTGTCCCTTGACCGCAAACTGCATCTCCGCGCCTTCGCTGCGACCAATCCAGTTGCGCTGGGTTTCTTTGAGACTTTCTGTCCAATCTACGCGGTCAAGTCCTTCGAGGAGACGTGCGGCGTATGCACTCACACGGAGACTCCACTGGCGCATGACGCGCTGCTCAACAGGATAACCGCCACGAACAGACAATCCTTCGCTGACCTCATCGTTGGCAAGAACGGTGCCGAGTTGCGGACACCAGTTGACTTTTGTGTCACTGAGGTACGCAATACGGTAGTTCATCAGCCGCTCCTGCTGTTCGCGCTCGGAGAGCGTGTTCCATGTCGGGTCTTCAGCTTCCCATTTGGCGATGAGTTCGCTGATAGGACGCGCTTTTTGCAAAGCGGTGTCATAGTACGAATTGAACATCTTGAGGAACGCCCACTGTGTCCATTTGTAGAATTTAGGGTCACAGGTGCGCACTTCGCGGTCCCAGTCATAGCAGAAACCTATTTTGCGGAGCTGCTCGATATAACGGGCGATGTTCTTGTTCGTCGTTACTTCGGGATGCTGACCAGTTTGAATAGCGTATTGCTCGGCGGGCAGGCCATATGCGTCAAAGCCCATCGGGTGCAGCACGTTAAAGCCTTTCTGGCGTTTGTAACGGCTGTAGATATCACTGGCTATGTAGCCGAGCGGGTGTCCGACGTGCAGGCCTGCGCCCGAAGGATACGGGAACATGTCCAACACATAGAACGGCTGTTTGTCACTTTGATTGCTTACGTGGTACGTGCCGTTTTTCTCCCACTCTGCCTGCCAGCGTTGTTCAATTTCACTAAAGTTGTAATCCATCTATATATTTACGATTTTATTATTTCTTTATTCACTTCGTTCATACGATCTGCTTCGCCGTATGACGATTTACGATTTATTTGCCCATTTAGTCATTGAACCAATTTTGCGCGCAAAATTACTGCTTTTTTTTTACATATGCAAAAAAAATAGATATGTTTTGTCAAAAGTTTCCTATTTTTAAGATTTCAGGCGATTCCAGATGTCTTTTTTTATGCGCGCAAACAGCATACCTTAAGCATCTCTTAAGCTTCTCTTGACCTACCTTTGCAAAAATGCCGATTATTAAGATTCCTCAAACGAAAGCAAGTGACATCTCTGCCACTTGCCCGTGTTATCCCCTTACAGAGACCTATTGTATGAGATATTTACTTATTTAGGCTATTGCACGAATTTTCATCGTTCGCACTTGCCTCTTTGTAGGAAGCGGAAATCTGATCTATCATTTCGAGAGTTTTTACTCTCTCTTTAACCTGCAGTTCTGTTTCCCAATAATAATTGGTTTCTGACGCACCCGATGATGAGTCTTTCCATGTTACTTCCCAACATTTTGGGGTCGTGTTGTCTTCGGGAGAGTTGTCTTTTTTACTACAAGCTGCGAACATCGCACCTAGCGTAACTGCTGTCAGTGCAAAATACAAACATTTTTTGATTTTCATATAACTAATTCGTTTAAAATCCTGCTCTTACGCCTTTGCAGGTCTTGGCTTTGCGTTATAAATTAGACTTTTATACTAGCCCAACTTTGGCTACGTTGTATTCGATTTTTAGCATACCGTCTATGAACATAATAGAACACATCGGATATACTGCTCCATTATACGCATCTATATTTTCCGGCTCATTATCACCACCGAAAACGATGACTCCTTCCGCTTCATTTTCTGTAATATGAGCATACTTGCCATTTTCTTTTACTTTGGCAATATACGCTTTCGCGTCAGCTTCGGACACGTTCTCTATGGTTACTTTAATATTCGCCACATCATCTACATTGCATTTCGGGCACCAAAGAATTTTGGGGTCATTTACACTATTACCCCACTCGAATATTCGGTCTACACGCATAGTAACGATTGTTCCACTTCCTGTGTATTTGCATGCATACCCTGCAGCTTCCATCTCTTGCGGATAATATTCGCAAAGCCATGCTTGGGGATAGTATTCTTCATATTGGAGAACCATTTGAGACGGTTTAACAACAGGTCCATTTTGCTGAACGCGTTTGGCAATAGCCACATACATGTTTTCAAAGTCCGCACCGTCTGCCACTTTTTGGTATTGTTTGAGAGACAGGAATTGAGTTTTCAGAGGTTCTGAAAAAGTCTTTATCGACGCTTCGGTATATTTTGTTTGAACGGCGATGCTTATTGTGTCTTCATAAGTGTACGTCTGCCAGTTTCCATCATTATCATTATAGAGTTCAATGGAAAAATTATATTTATTGAGTTTTCCATCCCATGCATTAAAATCGGCAGGCAGGAATTTGTCATTAGTTACAGCTTCCAAAGTAGGGAAAACTGTTACATCTGCAATTGTAAACACACTACCGTCTGTGCCTTTTGCGAGTAACTCATTTCCACGCATATAAATACCGGGTGCAGCATCTTTATATGCTTTCTCATAATCAGTTACATCTTCTGTGGCCGGGTTGTCCTTGGTGGGAGTTTCTGCGGTCGGTTCTTCCGGATTGTTTTTGGGGGAGCAAGCCGTGAACATGTTCATGCCTGCAAGCACAATAAGTGCTAAAAATAAATTCTTTTTCATTATTTAATACCCTATTAGTAGCGGGCGCACTTTTAAAATTATTAGTTTTTTTGTCCTATATACATACGGAAAGCGTGCGTTTTACGTTCGCTTCATTTGATGACTTGAGGTCTTCGACTACCTAAACTATTCAAATTTACGCACGGAAAACTCACGCTATCACGTGAGCGTGCATAAACCGCACTTGAATAGTTTTTTGATTTCTTGAAGTTGTCGAAGTTTCAAGTCATCAAGTTTTGGTTTATTACGCTTATGTATGTTATGTTCTTTTACCTGGTTTTATTCCATAGGCTATAATTTGTTATTTAATTTTAACTTGTTCGGTTGGTCATGTATTGCTGCTACTTTTTCACAAATGTGTGGCCGCCGTACTTGAATTGATTGCCACTGACCGTGCAGCTTTGGTTGCCAGGCATTTGGCCTGTTGAATCCGTAAATGTCAGTTTCAGCGTGGGACTACTATAAATGTATGTACCATGAGCAACTACTGCTGTCGGTTTTCCATTGTATTCGTACTCATCCGTGAACTGGAATTCAGAATCGGAAGTAAATATAAAACGCAATGTATTCGTTGACAGAAGACATTCCCACGTAGTATGCGCGATCCCTTTTGTATTATCTTCAACGGTTGTGGTGGTGGAGGATTTTTCCGAACATCCCACACATAAAGCAACAACCAATATGGCAACCAATAATTGTACTTTTTTCATATATCTTTTTCCCTTTTGTATTATAGCAATTTCTTTACTTGCTCATATACATTTTGGGCGGTGAAGCCGAGTTTTTCGTCGAGGACTTTGTAGGGAGCAGAGAAGCCGAAGCTTTCGAGTCCCCAGATTGCGCCGTTCTCTCCAACCAAACCTTCAAGCGTGCAGGGCAGACCGGCTGTCATACCGAAACGCTTAACGCCCTTCGGCAGGATCTCGTTCTGGTACTCCTTGCTCTGCTCACGGAAGCGGCCTTCGGACGGAACGCTGACGATTTGCAGGCGGACGCCCTCTTTGCGCAACAGTTCGGCACCGGCAAGCAGGGTCGAAACCTCACTACCGGAAGCGAGCAGTACGACTTGCGGATTCTCGTCCTTCGAAACGATGTACGCACCTTTGCGGAAGCCTTCAAGGTTCACATTGGGCACCGGAGCAATGTCCTGACGGCTGAGAATGAGTGCACTCGGCGTAGCGGTGTTCTCAATGGCAGCACGCCATGCGAGGGTTGTTTCCTCGGCATCAGCCGGACGGAGAACGAGCATGGACGGTTTGCCGTGGTGGTTGTGCAGTTTCTCCATAAGACGAATCTGCGCCTCCTGCTCAACGGGTTCGTGCGTCGGACCATCTTCGCCGACACGGAATGCGTCATGACTCCAAACGAAGATAACAGGAATCTCCATTAACGCTGCCAGACGAACTGCGGGTTTCATATAATCACTGAACACGAAGAATGTGCCGCAAGCGGGGATGATTCCGCCGTGAAGCGCCATACCGATGCAGACGCAAGCCATGGTCAGTTCGCTTACACCGGCTTGGAGGAACTGTCCGCTGAAGTCGCCACGTTTGAAAGCGTGGGTTTTCTTGAGGAAGCCGTCCGTCTTGTCAGAGTTCGAGAGGTCTGCCGACGAAACAATCATATTGCCTACATTCTCTGCGAGGAAGCTCAGCACGGTTGCACTTGCGCCGCGAGTCGAGTTGCCAGCTTTCTGCTCCACGAGACTCCAGTCAATGCAGGGTACTTCGCCGCTCATGTATGCCTCGTATTCAGCAGCGGTTACAGGATTGGCTTTCTTCCATTCACGATATTTTGCATAATACTGGTTGGCATACTCGCGCAGTTCTGCAGCACGTTTGTCATACAACGCTTTTACTTCGGGGAAGATTTGGAACGGATTTGCCGGATCACCACCCAGGTGCTCAACAGTCTTTTCGAACGAAGCGCCGGATTTGGACAACGGTTGTCCGTGAGTTGAACATTTGCCTTCGAAGCTTTCGCCTTCGGCAGTCAAAGCGCCTTTACCCATCGCGGTATGACCGATAATGAGACTCGGACGTCCTTTCTCTTCAATCGCTTTATTCAATGCCACGCGGATGGCATCCGGGTCGTTGCCCGGGATTTCCTGTACATACCAGCCCCAAGCCTCGTATTTCTTTGCCACATCCTCGGTATCCACTTCCTTGCAGGTGGTGGAGAGCTGAATCTCGTTCGAGTCGTAGAACATAATCAGGTTGTCCAGTCCGAGGTGTCCCGCCAGACGCCCTGCGCCTTGCGAAATCTCTTCCTGCACACCACCGTCCGAGATGAATGCATAGATGTTCGGATTATGCATTTCGCCCACACGGTTGTTGAACCACTTTGCTGCAATGGCTGCACCAACGGCAAACACATGGCCTTGTCCGAGCGGACCGGAAGTGTTCTCAATGCCGCGCTCCACGTCACGCTCAGGGTGTCCGGGAACGACACTACCCCACTGACGGAGCGTCTGCAATTCGTCCAGCGTGAACTTGCCTGCGAGGCACAACTGGCTGTAGAGCATCGGCGCCATGTGTCCCGGATCCAAGAAGAAGCGGTCACGTGCTTCCCAGGACGGGTTTTCGGGGTCATAACGCAGGAACTCCGAGAAGAGTACGTTCACAAAATCCGAACCGCCCATAGCGCCGCCCGGGTGTCCGCTTTTTGCTTTTTCCACCATTGCCGCTGCCAGAATACGGATGTTGTTGGCAGCTTTGTTCATCAAATTTGTGCTGTTCATAATAAAGTAGTTTAAGATTGTTTATGTTTGTTAAAATTTATAGCCGATGTAATAGTTAAATCCCCAGTTGGTGTCATCGCGGTAGCCGAAGCCCGGAATATAGTACGGCATTACTTCTCCGTCAGACACATTCCTCGTGAACAGGATTTTCAGCCTGATAAACCACCCCATCTGGAATCCTTCCCACACTTGCACCTGGCATCCTGCCACCACTTCGCCCCAACAATCTGCGCGGAACTGGTCATTGAAGTCCAATTTCTTTTCGCCGTCCCAATACGGACTGTTTATCGTCACGCCCGTCAGGTCATAGTTTTGTAAGCCTGTTCCGACGCGTATACCGACCAGCAGGGCGTTCATGCGTTCGGGGTGTTTCTTCAGACCGTTTATGTCCAGTCCGACGCGGAAGAATCCGCCCTCACCTTTTTGTTCGCCGCCTCCAGCGTATGTCTCGGATTTGGCGTAACCGCCTTCCAAAGTGGGATAGAACCGCTGCTTGAGACGAATGTTCCACGCCGCTTCGAAACTGAGTATCTTGCCTTTTGACGTTGCCGCTTCAAGGATGGTGTTTGCCAGATCCAGTTTGATGTTCATTCCCTGGTAAATCACCGTGTCAGAGTAGATTCGCGTTCCGTCTTTCAGCCGTGCATACTGTCCCGACAGGCCGTTGCCTTTTTCCTCAATCGTATCTTGCGGCGCTGCTTCCGGCGCTTCAATCATCTCCGCCCGCAACCAAGTTGTGTCCATCGCTTCCATATAGACGGAATCGCCTTCCACAACCACCGTCTGCTCCACAACCGCCGTCGAATCCGCTTCTTGCGCCTGCAAGGTAACTACAAGCAGCAACGCCATCAACAATATGCACCCGCGCTTTCTCACTCTTCTGTACTTTCCGGTTCCTGCACTATGGTTACATACACCTGCACATTATCCTGCTCAATGTTTTCCACCGCGCTGTTCACCAACTTGAGCGAATCCATCCACACACTTCTGCCCGCTACCGATTCAATCGTGTGATACACGACGCAGCCACATGCCATGGAAATGAAGCGCTGCGTGTTGTCGTGCCACATGTAGAGGGTGTCTGTCTTGCCGCGCCAGGTCAGCGCATAGGCCGTCACGTTCTTGTCAATCCGCAGCGGGACAAGCAGTTTGCTCACGCTTTTTTCGTTATCATACAGCACTGAATCGCTGCCGACGCCTTGCACGGTAATGCTGTCCCATGTTGTGAAACTGGAGGCAACTCCGGCGGTGTCTATAAACGTGCCCTTCAGCAGAATGGTAGCATTTACATCCACATCCTGCCGGCAGGTTTTATCCGGCTCACAGGCAGCCAGAACCGCCAACAGCACAAACAGCCCTATGGTTTTTGCGGTCTTCACAGCAATCCTCTTGCTTCGTCTTTCAGCGCCTCCAAAGCTTCCTGGTGCGCAGATGGGCGCGGTCATCAGAACGGTTGCATATTCCATTGCTCCGCCGCCCGGAGGCAGCTGCGTCGCCATCGTCGTGATGAATGCGCCCATCTGGTCGCGTGCGCCGATGATTTTCGCCCACACTTCGTCGCTCACATACACCTGCTGGCTCATGTTATGGTCAAACTCGAGCCGCAGCGACCGCAACAGCTCCTGCTGCATCTTCTGCACACCCAATGCCGCCAGAGAAGTGCCTGCTTCTTCAAGCCGCTCGCTCAACGCCATGACCAGCGCCTCGGGCTGCGTGCGCTCCAACAAAAGCGCGAGGCGCTCGTATGCCCGCAGGCGCGTAGGCGAAATCTCTTTCTGCGCGGCACGCTTCAGCTCCCACAAGCGTTTCTGTTCTTCGTTTTTGAACAACTTGTGCATCACAATCCACACGCTCAACAGCACAATCAGCGAGGGTATCGTAAACTTCAAAATTTCCAACATAGTACGCCTAAAATTATAATTAGCGTGCAAAGATACAACATTTTTTTCAATCTCGCAAATTTTTTTACTGAATATTGCATTTTTCCTTGAGAGGTGTGGAGTAATTCCGGAATTTTGTCATTCTTTCGTCATCCGTCTGTCAACCTTCTGGCAGGGTTCTGTCAGCTTCAGGTACCGAGCAGCTACCGAGCAGGTACCGAGCAGGTACCGAGATAGGCTGCTCTCATTTTCGCATTTGCTCATTTGCTCAATTTCATATTTTCATATTTTTTCATTTTCACATTTTCACATTTACACATTTTCGCATTTTCCGTCCATTTTATGGTTTTTGCGAAAAAAACAACAATAAATTTGCAGGTTCGGAAAAAAAGCAGTACCTTTGTCGTCGGTTTGAAAAAAAACAACAAAACCAACAACAAAACAACAAAACCAACAACATATTAATTAACAAAAATCTATTATCATGAAGAAATTATTTTCTTTTGTCGCGCTATGTCTGTGCGCGTTGGCTGTGCAAGCCGTTCCAAGTATTACCATTACTCCCAACGATGTGGACTTCGGTACTGTCAGCATCAAAGGCAAAACCTCCGTTGAGGACTCTGTGCAGTTTGATGTGACCTATTCTGGGCTGCTGGCATATTGCGGTGTCGAATATGAAGATGTTGAGAGCGAAATGCCCGCAAAGGACGCAGCTTTCTGGATTTCCGGAACAAAAACTAACGGATGGATTTATGGCGGTGATGAATACAATCCTGCAGAAGGAAAAGGCCTTTGGGTGCACTACTATGCCGAAAAAGCAGGCACCTACACCGGCAAGTTCAAATTCTACACTTACAACTCCGACGCTGATTGGGGCGCTACGCCGCCTATACCGGGAACACTGTATTATATGACCGTGAAAGTGGTTGTATCTGCCGATGCCATCGTCGAAAAAACCATAGACTTTGAGCGTGTAAATTCGACTTCCGGCCTTGCAGACGATGATGTTATCGTATTTGTGAGCGAATCCGCCGGTGCCGTCAGCGGTGCATTGAACAGCACCTATCTGGAGGCTATGACCGAGAACGTCACCATCGACAAAACACAAGGCAAAGCAAAAGTGCCCGAAAAAGCGCAGATGTTCAGCGTGAAAAAATACAGTGGCAACTGGCAATTCACCACTACAGACACCAAGAAACGTCTGCACCTCGATATCACCGGCAAGGGGGCGTTTACCTATGCAGACCCTGTTGCCGGCGAGATTCTTGCCAACTGGGGCGTAAGCATCAGCAGCAGCGGTGTGGCAGAAGTGTCCAAACCTGACGGTACATTCCCCGTTGAGTTCAACGGCAACCGTTTCAAACCGTACAAGAGTGCCGGTTCGGGAACAGCCATTGCTATCTACAAGAAAGTCGGCACTCCCGAAGAATTGCAGAGCAAAGTGACCATCAATCCGACCACCGTGACATTCGAGGACTGCGAACTGGATGAACAACAAACCATCACAATTGCTTATACCGCAGAGAACCTGACAGACGACATTATCTGGGTAGCGGAAGGCACGGACGGCGCATTGTTCGAAGTAACGGAAACAGGTGACCGCACCAGCGGTACTGTGACCATCAAATACTTGGGAACGGGTACAAAGACCGGTGCAGTAAGCGCAAAAGTAAGCTATCTGACGCAAAATGCGCAACTTGATCCGATGGAAGGTTCGTATGATATCAACCTGACGCTGCTTGCAAAAACTACCAAACTGACCAAACTGGAATTCAACAGCAGCGCTCCAACCAGCATCGACCAAGGCCAGACCATCGACCTCAGTCCGTACATCGTTTATACGCCGAACGACGCAGCCGACAAGTCGCTGACTTGGGCAACCGACCATGATTATCAGGGTACTATCACCGAAGACGGCAAACTGACCGCAAAGCATGTGACCGGTAACATTGTTGTAACGGCTACGTCCAAGAAGGTGCCGAGCGTTTATGCGACGCTGACGCTGACCATCACGAAGCCGACCATCACAGACTTCACGCTCTCTGACAGCGAAATAAACCTGAACGTCGGCGGCACACATACGTTGTCCGTAACGGCATTCGTGCCGGCTTACGCTTCCGAGACTCCGACTTATTCGAGCGATTTGACGAGTGTTGCAACCGTTAACAAATCCGGTGTCATTACCGCGAAAGGACTGGGCGATGCAACGATTACGGCAACAATCGGTACCGTTTCCAAGACCTGCATTGTGCATGTGAAAGCCGTGGCAGTGAATAGTATTACCTTCGACAAATCCGAAGCAAACCTGACACTCGGTTCGACCATGCAACTCACGCCAATCGTTGACCCGGCACAGGCCGCCAGCGAATACACTATCGGCTATACGTCCAATAATGAGGCTGTTGCAACGGTTAGCAGCACCGGAGTGGTATCGTCCGTAGCAGTTGGTGACGCGGATATTACGGCAGACATCAACGGCAAGACCGCTACCATCACAATTCACGTGGTAGCAGCTGCCACCTTCGCAAAAGTGACCGACCCGTCCATCCTCGCGGAAAAAGACACGATTATCCTTGCGCTGAAGAATACGGTTGTTGCCGGAAAACGCGATGACAAGAAACTGACCGTTATCACAACAGAAATCACCGCCACGGATACAGAAGCATACGCTGACAATGCATGCCGCATGGTACTCGGCACAGAGAAAGGCAAAGACGGCTTCACACTGACAATTGTCGGTGCTACGAAACCGATTGCCGTTGCCTCCAATGACAATGATATTGTGGATGCAAATACAAAGAACTGCAAGTTCTGGGGATTCGAGGCTGACGGCACCAACGGTTATTATGTGACGAACCTCGGCAACACCAACGTCATGTTCAAATACCACGCAAGCAATGCTGCCATCAAACCGTACAAAACCTCCACGACCGGCGCGGTCTTTGTATATGCATATTTCCGCAAGTACGTGAATCCGGTTGTTACCGGCATTGAGGAAATGGCGGCTCCGGCAGAAAAGGCACAAAAGATTCTCCGCGACGGACAGATTATTATCATCCGCAACGGCGTTGAATATTCCATTGACGGCAAACGGCTCTAAACCGTTTGTCTGTCAACAAAAAAAGCGGCTCGAAAGAGTCGCTTTTTTGTTGTGAGGAATGGCGATTATTTATCGTCGTGCGCATGCAACTGTTGAACGTATTTCGCATGTTGCATCTTGACGCGCTTGATTTCGCTGGGTTTGTCGAATTGTTGACGACGACGCAGCTCTTTGATG
>CAJOFV010000046.1 GCA_905233925.1 Paludibacteraceae bacterium | reverse complement strand
CCGTCCCGCACCGACAACAACAAGCCGTCCGAGCGGAGGAAGCTCCGGCAGTAGCAGTCGCCCGAGCGGAGGTTATTCCGGCGGAAGCAGCCGTCCTTCAGGTGGCAGTAGCGCTCCCTCCATGCCAAGAGGCGGCGGTGGCGGAAGCGTAAGACGATAAAAAGAAACCGCTGTCAGACACCTAACAGCGATTTAACGAACTCTTCTCGATGGAAGGCCTGCAGGTCTTCCATCTTTTCTCCTAATCCGATATAACGGACAGGAATCTTGAACTGGTCACTGATACCGATGACAACGCCGCCTTTGGCTGTGCCGTCGAGTTTGGTGATGGCAAGGCTGCTGACCTGCGTGGCGTGGGTGAACTGTTTGGCCTGCTCGAAAGCGTTCTGACCGGTAGAGCCGTCCAAGACAAGCATCACATCGTGCGGTGCGTCGGGAACGACCTTTTGCATGACGTTCTTAATCTTCGTCAGCTCGTTCATCAGGTTAATCTTGTTGTGCAGACGGCCTGCGGTGTCTATAAGCACGACATCTGCGTCATTGGCTTTGGCGCTGGCAACTGTGTCGTATGCTACAGAGGCGGGATCACTGCCTTGCTGCTGTTTGATAACCGGCACGCCGACACGTTCGCCCCAAATGCAGAGTTGGTCCACCGCCGCTGCGCGGAATGTGTCCGCCGCACCGAGATAAACCTTCTTGCCGGCCTTTTTATATTGGTAAGCGAGTTTGCCGATCGTGGTAGTCTTGCCCACGCCGTTCACGCCGACCACCATAATAACATACGGTTTGCAGGGCAAGGGAGCGTCAAAGTCACGGATGTCGATGGTGTCATTCTCCGCCAGCATTTGCGCCACTTCGTCCACCAACAGGGTGTTGAACTCGGCAGTGCCGATATATTTGTCGCGCTTCACGCGGTCTTGAATACGCTCAATGATTTTCAGCGTCGTTTCCACGCCGACGTCGCTGGTAATAAGAGCCTCTTCAAGGTCATCCAACACATCGTCATCAACGGTGGACTTGCCTGCGATAGCGTGGCTGATTTTGCTCAACACGCTTTCCTTGCTCTTCTCAAGGCCTTTGTCCAACGTCTCTTTTTTATCTTTTCCAAATAATCCGAAGAAAGCCATAAGTATTTACGATTTAGCGATTTGCGATTTTGGGATTTATTTTATTGCGTTGCGGATGGAGGCAATGATGTAATCCACGTCTTCGTCTGTAACCATTGGCCCGGAAGGCAGGCAGAGACCGCGTTTGAAGACAGCCTCGCTGACGCCGCTGAGATAGGCGGGAGCGTTCTTAAAGACAGGTTGCTTGTGCATCGGCTTCCACAACGGGCGGCTTTCAATTCCGGCTTTGTCCAGGAACATGCGAATTGCCTCGACATTGCGATTCGGCTCGCAGTCCGTGTGTACGCTTCCTCCGCCATGTACCACGCCTGCCGCACCGCCTACAGCGCCTTGTACCGCTTCCGCATAGGCATTTTCCTCGCCGTGGATGTGCAAGCTCTCGTCCAAAAGAACGGTGTTTAGCCAGAAGTTGCTGTCGTAGTCGGCGGACGGTGCGTCGTGGAAGGTAATGCCTTCAATTGTTGCGAATGCTTCTTTATAACGCTTTGCAATGTGCTTGTGATGAGCGATGTGCTCATCCAGAATCATCATTTGGCCGCGTCCGATTCCGGCGCAGATGTTTGAAAGACGGTAGTTGAAACCGATAGCTTCATGCTGGTAATACGGATATGCCTCACGTGCCTGCGTTGCATACCACATAATCTTGTTCTTCGCAGCTTCGTCCTTGCATATAAGCGCGCCGCCGCCGGATGTGGTAATCATCTTGTTACCATTGAACGAAAGGACACCGTATTCGCCGAATGTGCCGAGAACCTGTCCTTTCCAGCGGCTGCCCATTCCTTCTGCAGCATCTTCAATGACGGGGATTCCGTACTTATTGGCAATAGCCATAATATCTTCGATGCGATAAGGCATGCCGTATAGTGCCACAGGAATAATCGCTTTCGGGTATTTGCCGGTCTTGGCTTTGCGGTCGAGAATAGCTTGCTCAAGCAACGCCGGATCCATGTTCCATGAATCCTTCTCGGAGTCGATGAACACCGGCGTAGCACCGAGATAGGTTACGGGATTCGCCGAGGCGCAGAACGTAAACGATTGGCAGATGACTTCGTCACCCGCCTGCACGCCGCAGGCAATGAGTGCCAGATGAATAGCTGCCGTTCCGGCAGACAAAGCAACTACCTGCTTGTTCTGACCGACGAAGTTCCGCAGGTCTTCTTCAAAGCCGTTGACATTCGGACCCAAAGGAACCACCCAGTTGGTGTCAAAGGCTTCTTGGATAAACTTTTGTTCGTTGCCGCTCATGTGAGCCAAGCAGAGATAAATGCGTTTGTTCATATTCTGTAGAGTTAAGTTCGTTAATTGTGCCCGTTGAAGGGTTCCGCCGTGGCAGTTCCTTCGTGGGAAATATCCTTGTGATGCAGGACGTTGTTAATGGTCATAAAGATGATTTTCATGTCCAGAGCGAACGAGAGATGGTCTACATACCAAACATCATACTCGAACTTTTTGGTATGCGTAATGGCGTTGCGTCCGTTCACTTGTGCCCAGCCGGTAATGCCCGGACGTACTTCATGGCGGCGCATCTGCTCTGCAGAATAAAGCGGCAGGTACTTGACCAGCAAGGGTCTTGGACCTATGAGTGCCATGTCGCCTTTGAGGACGTTGAACAACTGCGGCAGTTCGTCTATAGAAGTCTTACGGATAAACTTGCCGATTCGCGTCAGGCGTTGTGCATCAGGAAGTAGGTTACCGTTTCCATCGCGCTCGTCCGTCATGGACTTGAATTTCACGACACGGAAAATCTTGGTATCTTTACCCGGCCGTTCCTGGTGGAAGAATGCCCCTGCGCCTTTGTTAGCGAGGTGCAGCCAGACTGTTACGACCAGCAAAAGCGGGCTGAGACATAGTATTGCCAGCAGCGCGATGGTAAAGTCAAATATGCGTTTCAGTCCGTGTGCGTACATATTATTGCAGTTGTCCGTTGTGGACGTGTATATCCGTTTTTATTACTTTGGCGGGGTTTCCGACCGCGATGCAGTTGGAAGGGATATCTTTTGTGACGACTGCTCCGCTGCCGATGATTACTTCATCGCCGATGTGCACGCCCGGCATGATGATGGCGTTGATGCCGATGACACAGTCTTTGCCGATGAAGGTGTCCGTTTTCAGGGCGCGGCAGTGGTCATGCGCCATAACAAATGCACCGTTGAGTATCCACGTGCGGTCGCCGATGTGAATGCCTTTCGGATTAATGGACTTGTCCAAATGGGCTTTGTGTGCAATGCGCACACCTTGCCCCAAGTCCATTTTATAGCACTTGCGCAAGTATGCCGGATACATATCCGTAACAATGGTCCAAAGTTTGCTTCGCAGGCTCATGTTATATCTCAATCAAATCCGGTACAACCACATTCTTCGTCGTCAGGAGCATAGTGCCCCAACTTAATCCCAGTCCGAAGGAAGAGGCAAGGAGACGCGTCGGTTTGTCGCTGCGCAGGGCATCTGCGATTCGTGTCACCATCAGCGACGGTACGCTTGCTCCGCCGAGATTACCAAATTCTTCGAGGTCGTACGGCACTTTGTCAACGGGCAAATGCAGTTTCTTCACGACGCGGTCAACAATCAGTTTGTTGGCCTGGTGAATGAGGAAGTAGTCTATGTCGTTTTCTATATCAATATGGTAGTCATCAATCAGTTCCTGAATAGACTTCGGCGGACGTGAGATGGCAAACGTGAATACCGCCAAACCGTCGATAAGCGTGTCTTTCGGAGCACGGATAATGCCGTTGCCGAAATCTTCCTGCACGAAGGAATCAGGTGTCAGCGGGTGGCGGAAACCGCCGTGAGGCGTCATCAGCGCCTTGTAGCCGCTGCCTTGCGTCTGGAAATCAATGACAATGTCTTCCGCAGAGGTGTCATATTCGAGCGCAATGGCTGTTCCGCAGTCGCCGAACAAGGGCACACGGCTCTTGTCCTGCATGGAACCCATACGCAAAGCGGTGTCTCCGACGAGAAGCAGCGCTCGGTGAATATTGCCGGTAGTGAGCATATTGCCAGCCACGTTAATCGCGTACATCGTACCGCAGCAGCCCATAGGCAGGTCAATGCAGAAACAGCCTTGCGGCAAGCCGAGACGGTCTTGCAGAATACAGGACGTCGGCGGAGTGGGGTGAAAGTCTGCGGTTACAGACTCAAAGACAAGCATATCAATGCTGTCACGCTCCCAGCCGAGGTCTGCCAGCAGTTTCTCTGCGGCTGCCTGGCACATGTCCGATGCACAAAGCGTGTCCGGACCTATCCGGCGTTCGCGAATGCCGACGGTGTTGTCAAAGACTTGTGCTTCTTCGGCCGTAAACAACGGGATGTCCGCTGTCTTTACCACCTGCTTCGGCATACAAGCACTAACGCCGGCGAAGCGTACATTTTTAATTGTCCATCTTGCCATGATTACAATTCTATTCCGTTTTTAGCCAAAATCTCTTTGCCTGCGTTGTAGCTGGTGCATGCCATGATGTCTTCGGGATCAAGCATCAAATCGAAGGCCTCTTCCATGAGGGAGATGATGTTCAGTTGGTGCACCGAATCCCACGCGGCGACAGTTTCTTTGCTGTAGTTGTCACCCAATTCTTCGGCTTTTGCACTGAATACCTGTGCAAAGATGTCGTTGTACTTCTCTAAGTTTGTCATATTATTGTCTGTCCAATTTGCTATATAGTTTTTTGCCTGCTTCGTTCTTCGGGATGGCGTCAATAACGCGAATCTCAAAGGATGTGGCAACGATATGCGTTTTTTCGACCAGTGCTTCTTTGACCGCTTGCTGTTTTGCCGCGTCGGTGATATAAACAATCATCTTTTCATCCGTTCCGACGCAGGCGCATTCAGCTTGGCAATCGTTAGTGATGATTTGTTCACATTCATCCAGTCCGACGCGCATGCCAAAGAGTTTGAGGAAGCGCCCCATGCGACCAACGATGTAGTAACAACCGTCTCCATCGAAGTACGCCAAATCTCCGGTGCGGATAAATCCGTTCCGTTCATCGCCTTTGGTCAGGTCGTCAAGACAGGTTGCGTAGCCCATGGTTACGTTCTTTCCGCGATAGCACATTTCGCCTTCCGTGTGCGGCGTGGAAATGGGTGTGCCGTTCTCGTCGATAAGGGAGAGTTCGCCGTTCGGGACAGCAATACCGATACTACCGACTTTGTCAAGCGCCCATTTGGCAGGCAAGTACGCCATTCGGGCAGTACATTCGGATTGTCCGTAAGTGGCTATCCAGCGTTTGTTATGGTCGCGACAGTATTCGGCAAACTTCACGTTCAAGTCGTGCGGCATTTTTCCTCCGCCTTGCGTGAGCAGTTCCAAATCCGGCAAATCCATGCGGAAGAAACGCATGAGGTTAAGAATCTGGAACGAGTAGGGCACGCCAGTGAAAGATGTGGCGCGTTCGTCTTTGAGGAACTTCCAGAAAGCTGCATCCGTCATGTTCCTGTTGGTGATGAGCACCGTTGCGCCGACACGCAAGTGGCTGAATACCATTGAAAGCCCCATGGTGTAATAGAGCGGCAAAACCATCAGCGGCCGGTCGGTTTCTTTGAGTTCGAAGAAGGTGGAGATGTTCAGTCCGGCGGCTTCGATGTTGCTGTATTTGTGGCGTACGAGTTTCGGACTACCTGTCGAACCGGAAGTGGGCAAGAGATGGCTTAATTCTTCATGCAACGGAGCGATTGGATTTTCCGTGCGGGTGAGAACGCCGTTTTGCCAAATATATGCCGGTTTGTAGGTCTCAAGCAGATTGTTATAGAGCGTTTCGTCCGTCTTGGCGTTGAGAATAAGCGGCACAAGACGTTGGCTGATGAGCGCCGCCATGACCCATTTGACACATTCGACATTGTTCTCGACCAGCATAAAACAGAGTGCACGTTGTGCCATTGTGTCAAAAGTGTCATGTGCAAAACGAATAATCTCGCCGTAGGTGAGTCGGTTGCCGTCGTTGTCTATGGCAGCGATGCGTTCGGGGTTTATATGTTCAAGATTGAGCAACATCAAAAATCTCAAATTCTCAAAATTCTCACTTCATTTTATATGGAGGCACAACCATCCACGCCGAGGATATGTCCGGAAATATAACTTGCTCTGTCTGAAGCGAGGAAGGCGCAGGCGTTGGCAATGTCTTCGGGCGTGCCGAGACGGCCGAGAGCGATGCGGCTGATGCGCTCGTCAATCTTTTCGCCGTTGGCTTCGTAGAGTTCGGCGAAACGTTCTGTTTTGACAATGCCGGGTGCGACCGCGTTAACGCGAATGCCTTGCGGCGCCAGTTCTTTGGCCGCGGACTTGGTCATGGCAATAATCGCCCCTTTGGTGGCAGAGTACGCCACTTGTCCGGGAGAGCCGAGGACGGCGGTTACGGAAGCAATATTAACGATGTTGCCTCCGCCGTTGCGTGCCATGAGGCGGCTGACGAGTTGAATGAGTTCGAGCACGGCGATGACGTTGATGCGGAACATGAGCTCTGTCTCTTCGCGGAGAATCATGCCGATTTTGCGGTTGAAGACGACGCCGGCATTATTCACGAGGCAGTCAATACGACCTGCTTCCTTGTAAATCTGCATCATGGCAGTCTTGACAGCGGCTGCATCGGTAATGTCAAATTGCACGGGGTGAATCTGAAGATTTGAAGATTTGAAGATTTGAAGATTTTCTTCACTCATCTCTTGGCGGTCGCAGGCATAAACGATAGCTCCGTCTTCGGCGAAGCGTTTTGCAATCTCACGGCCAATGCCCTGTGCGGCGCCGGTGATGATGCAGACCTTATTTTCGAGTAATTGTTTCATATTTGAGTCATGCTTATGTCAGGCTTGAGTCTCGGTAATAACTAACTAATATCTAACTAATAACTAACTGCGGGCAGGTTAGGCGATGGTTCGGCCGCCATCAAGTTTCAAAGCGGTTCCTGTCATCCACTGCGTTGCGTCGGAAAGCAGATAAACGGCTGCCTGTGCAACTTCTTCGGGTTTGCCGTAACGGCGGAGCGGATATTTGTCAATGTCTTTCTGTATTTCTTCCGCGCTCATGGACTGGTTTTGAAGCAAGCCTGTTTCAATGCGTCCCGGGCAAATGGCATTGCAGCGGATTTGGCGTCCGGCAAGTTCCAATGCAGCATATTGCACGAATGAAGTCAAACTGCTTTTCGATGAGCCGTAAATTGCCAATGCCGGAGCCGTGTTACCATTGCCGGAGATAGAAGCGATATACACCAAAGAAGCCTCCTTGTTGAGTTTGCGTGTTTTGACCAACGTTTTAGTCAGCAGCACCGGTGCTGTATAATTGGTCGAAAAAACCGATGTGATATCTTTTTCGGATAACACTTGAATCGGCTTGAGCAAACTTTTGCCGGCAGAGAATACCACACCATCCAAGTTTGGCAGCTCGTTGCACAATGCCTGCATTTGCGCTTCGTCGGTGAGGTCGGCCAGGATATAACGGTGTCCTTCGCCGGACATTTCAGCGAGCGTGGCTTGCAGGCGTTCTTCGTTGCGGGCGGTAAGGATAACCGTTGCACCCATTTTTGCACACTCGATAGCCGTAGCGCGTCCGATGCCGGATGAAGCACCCGTGACGAGAACTGTCTTGCCGGAAAGTGAGAAGGGGTTGTACATCAGAGTTTGCTGTTAACGAGGTCAAAGAGTTCCTGAACGGTGTTCGTTTTGCGCATTTCTTCGGGCGGCAGTACAACGCCGTATTCGTCATCAACCATTGTGATAACCAGTAATGCGACCAAAGATGTCCAGCCTTCCACTTCGCGGAAGCGCGTTTCGGGAGTCAGTTCCACATTCAAATCATCGAACTGCTCTGCAAAGTTTTGAATGAAGTTTTTAATATCCATAGTAGTTACATTAATCTTTTTGCGGGGTTTCCCATGACGGTTGTGCCTGATTTGACGCGGCGGATGACGAAACTACAGGCGGCAACGCGGGAGTTGGATTCGACGGTCACGTTATGGCTGATCATCGCGGAGGTATGTATGTCCGTTTCGTCCTCTACGATAGTACCGCCAACGAGCGTGACGTGCGTATCAATGCGGTTCCAGTCGCCAATTCGGCTGTCGTGTCCGATGACGGTGTAGGACTGTATGAGGTTGCATTTTCCGACTTTGGCGTCCGCGCCGACCGTTGTAAATGCGCCGATAACCGTTCCTTCGCCGATTTCGACATTCGTACCGAGACGGGCGGTTTTGTGTATCATCGTGAGGAAGTGTCCGCCGTTGGCGATAATTTCTTCCATGCATTTGCGCCGTGCAGCACCGCCAATCGAGCAGACAAAGACTTCGTCTTTCGCGGGCTTGTAGCCGGAGATGGTTCCAAGCATGGGCGGGTAGTTAGAAAAGCCGTCCAACGCGGCAAGATTATCGTCAATAAAGCCTTTGATGACATAATCCGCGCCGAATCCGAGGCTTTCTTTTGCCATGTCGAAGAAGGTTCTGCCCATTCCTCCTGCTCCTATGATGATGAGTTGTTTCATACAGCGTATATGAAAAAGCGGGCAAAATTACAAAATATTTTGCATATATGCAAAAAAAAGTGCAAAAAAATGCACTTTTTTGCGTTATTTGTATTGGTAGCAGCCAGCGTCGGGGCGGATTGTATCACCGGGTTCGAAGCGGACACGCGGTTGTCCGAGCCGGTCAAGCGGGCAAGAAAGCGCCACAAGCGAGTCGCCTATGCCTCGAGCGGGCGAGAGCGAATCGAGTTGGAAATCGTAGTAATGGTATTCCTTGTATTTGTAGTATGTGTTGCGGAAAACGGCGGTGTCATTTTTTGTCCAATAGACATTGTTTTTGGCGTTTGTGATGTCGAGCGAATCGGCTTTGAGGTAGTTGTTGGCGATGGTGTCTTCGTAGTACTTGGGGAGCGGCGTGGCAAGGAGAAAGTTGTTCTGCCTTACACCGGTAACGATGCAGTTGCGGAAAGAGGACATCGTTGGAATGTTATTCTTGCTGACGTTGTTGATATAAACGGCCGCCACATCTTCGCGCGGCGTGGACTGGATGCGAACGTCGGTGGAGTTGAAGTAGGACGCAATCGTGGAATGTACGAAACGTTGCTTTCCGCCGGAGAGATACACACAGTAGGCGGCAGCGTTGGATATTTCGGAGTTCACGACGTTGGCGTTGGTGTTTTGCAGGACAAGCCCGTAAACGGCGTGGTTGTGGATGCGACTGTTTGTGAGTTGCGGAAGGTCTGCGCTTCTGTCGCTGACGCAGAACAGCCCGACGTTGGCGGAGAGGATGTCCACGTAGTCAAGATTGTACGTCTTGGGAGCGGGAGAGTCTTTGGAATCAATGAGATACACACCTCCCCACATGCCTGCAACAAAGGCGTAAGGCACAGAGTCATAGAGGTTATCCGTGCGGTCACCCTGAAGAACGACCGGCTGCGCCAGAGTGCCCTTTGCTTCGACATCGCCGTAGGAGAGAATGACCGCGTCGTTGTGGAAATACAGGCGTGCGCCGGCATCGAAGTGCATGAAACTGCTGATGGCAAGCGTGTCGTAAATGAGGTAGGGCTTGTCGGCAGTGAAGATGAAGTTATCGCGGACGGTCAGGCGTTTCTTGGTTTTGATGAGATGCACGTTTTGCCCGTATGCTTCGAGCGAAACGGTTTGGACGTTTCCGTTGACCGCGAAATTGAGGTTATCGTGCACGAAGAGCGGCGCGTTCTGCGAAGTCGGGTCGATGTTAACTTTGACAAAAACAATGAGGCTGTCTCCTCCGCGCAGTTGCCAGTCAGTCGCCTGTGAGAGGTCTGCTTCGCCATCGACATTAACCTTGAAATCCTCGCCGACATCTTGCCATATTCGGCTGATAATGAGCGCGTTAGCGTTTTTGTTATAGACGATAAACTGCAAGGTTGCACTGCCTACTCCGGTAAAAACCGTGTCGAACGTCACCGCGTCCGTGGAGAAGGTAAGATGCAAGTTCGGGTCATCGCTGACCTTGTCCTCGCGGCAAGCGCAAAACGCGCAGAAAATCGCTGCCAGCAGTATTATTCGAAGTTGAAGGTGATGCATAACATTCGCGAGGTAAGTTTGCGCAAGGCAGCGGTGTAGAAGGTTTCGTCGGGCTTGAGATAAATATTCTCGTCCATGTGGGTAAGTATATCTCCGAAGCCGATTTTATAGGTTATCTGCGGGCAGAGTTTGAACCACTCGAAGTACAAATCGCAGCCGACGCCGACTTCCACAAAGTAGTCGAAACTCTTGAGCATAACCGGCTGCTCGGCATCGCGATAGACGTTGAACTCAACACCTCCGCCGCCGATGAGGTAGGGACGGAAGTTCTTTTCGCGCTCCGCTGACCATTTGACATACAGCGGAATGGCAATAGGAATACTGAGTATATCGACCTTGTTTTTCTGGTCGCCGGTCTGGTTTTGCACGGGGTTCCCGGACTCGGATTTGTACGTGATGGTACGTTGGGAGAAACTCAAAGCGGGACAGAAACGCAAGTTGAGGTGTCGTGACATGCGCAGGTCGGACACAAAACCGACCGTGAAGCCCGGCATTAGTCCGCTGACACGGGCGTGATAAACCTCCTTCTGGTCAGAAGCAACGCTGTATAACGGCTCTTCGGAGTCGGTGACGCCGAACGTCATGAAGTTCATGCCCAAAGAGAACCCGAAGTGGAGGAGTTTGTCATCCACATAAGGGTTATTCTGCGCATGGAGCAGCGTAGCGCCCAAGAAGAGCAATATGACGAACAGTTTTCTCGTTGTGTTAGTAGTCGCTGCTGGTGTTGCCGGCATCATCGAAGTCGTCGCCACCGTCTCCGGCGCCGTCAGGACGGTCAAAGCGGCGTTTCTGGTTATTGCCGAAGTTATAGGTAATTG
>CAJOFV010000045.1:27129-32294 GCA_905233925.1 Paludibacteraceae bacterium | reverse complement strand
TCCGTACGTTCGATGTCAAATGCCGTCCGATGGCAACTATTCCGGATCTCCGTCCGGGTATGACCGCGTTGGTGGTTGAGAAATGAAAGAAATCTTCCGGAACATATGGCGGGTTATGCGGCGCGAACTGAAGATTATGTTCGCGCGACCCTTGTATATGTTCGCGTCCGTGGGCGTGATGTTGCTCTCGACGTTCTTCTTCCTGACGCTGATGCGGAAAGGCTCGGCAGAACTGATGCCGGTGGCTGTGGTGGATTTGGACCAGACCTCCATTTCCCGCCGTTTGTGCCACGAAATGCAGGCGACGCCGTCGGTGGACATTGTGCTCACGACCAACAACTATTCCGAAGCGCGGCTCGCCATGCAGCAAGGCAAAATTTACGGTATCTTTGTCATTCCCGAAGGATTCTATGACGCTTTGGTGACACTCAAGCGCCCGCAGATGGACTTCTACGTGACCAATGCTTACACGGTCGGCGGAAACACCGCCTACAAGCAGATGCTGACGATGGTCAACCTCACGTCAGGCGCTTTCCAGCGCGAAGTGCTGCGCAAGAAAGGACTGCCGGATGATGTGATTATGCACCGGATTCAGCCGCTGGCCATAGAAGGGCACCTTATTGCCAACCCGTGGGGCAACTACTCGATTTATCTTGTCAGCACCATCCTTCCGGGCATTCTCGGACTGATTTGCCTGATGCTGACCATCTTCGCGATCGGTTTTGAGTTGAAGATGCAGACGTCACACGACTGGCTGCGGACTGCCGGCGGAAACTATACCGTTGCGATGATCGGCAAACTGATTCCTTATACATTCATATATCTGATTTTGGGAATCAGCTGCCGGCTGATTCTGTTCCGCTTCGCGGGCTTCCCTGTGAACGGCAGCCAGACACGGCTGATGTTGGGCTTGCTGCTGTTCATCTTTGCAATGGAGGCGCTCGGCATCTTCCTTATCGGTTTGCTGCCGACGTTGCGGGACGCGCTGTCCATCGGGGCGTTGTATTCCATGCTCGGGTTCTCGCTATCCGGCTTTACGTACCCGCAAATGGGCATGTTAGCACCGGTGAAGGCGCTGACTTACTTGGAGCCCCTGCGGCATTATTACCTGATTTATGTCAATGAGGCGCTGATGGCAGCCCCTATTCAGAACAGCCTGCCGTCGGCCTTCGCGCTGACCGCGTTCATGGTGCTCTCGCTGCTTGTCGCACCGCGGCTGCACCGTGCTTTGGTTTATCAAAATTATCCGCTCAAATGACGATATACCAACACTTCATATTGACGCTCAAGACGATTTTCCACGACTCGGGAATAACGGTTATCTTTATCGTAGCCTCGCTCGCGTATCCTCTTTTGTACAAGGCGATTTACTGGAACGAGCAGATAACAAACGTTCCTGTCGCGGTGGTGGATTTGGACCAGTCGCCGCAAAGCCGCGACTTCCTGCACAAGTGGAACGCAGCGCCGGATATACGCCTTACGCACAGCTGCAACTCGATGACGGAAGCGGAAATGCTCTTGCGCGACCAGAAAGTGCACGGCATCATTTATTTCCCGCGAGACTACGCGGCACAGTTGGCTGACCCGCTCGGGCAGGCACACATATCACTTTATTGCGATATGTCCTCTTTCCTGTACATGAAGGCGATTTATCTCAGTTGCAACCAGGTGATGTTGGAATCTATGCGCAATATCCAAATCGACCGCTACGAACAAATGGGCTTGGGCGACGAAATGGCTTGGGCGCTAGTGCAGGAAGCGCCCTACACCGAAACAGCCCTCTTTACGCCGACCGGCGGTTACGGGTCATTCCTCATTCCGGCGGTGCTGATGCTTATTCTGCATCAGACGCTGTTCTTCGGCATCTGCATGCTGGCGGGAACGCGGAGAGAGGAACGCCTGGCGCCGGATGAGCAAAGCCCGACAATCCTTTCTATTCTGCAGTCCGTATTGGGCGAGGCAAGCGCGTATTTCCTGCTGTACTACGCGCTGGCGGCCATTCTGTTGGGCATCTTCCCGCGGTGGTTTGACATTCCGCACATCGGCTCGGTGTGGGACATCCTGATGCTGAACGTGCCCTACCTGCTCGCGATTATTTTCTTCTCGATGTGTATCAGCCAATTCATCCGCAACCGCGAATCAGGACTGGTGCTGCTCATTTCAACATCGCTGATTTTCATGTTCCTTGCAGGTATTTCCTGGCCCAAAGAAATGATTCCCGCTGCGTGGCGGTATCTTTCATACTTCATCCCGTACACGTGGGGCGCACACGGCTTCATCCATATCAATTCGATGGGGGCGTCGCTTGCCGCTACGCGAAGCGAGTATTTTGCGCTGTGGATTTTGACGGGCGGCTATTTTATACTAACCCTTTTGAGCGAAAAACTGCGCTTTTATTTGCGCAAATAAATATATGCAGCAGAAACCAAACATAGAATCCGAAATCATTCGCCGCAGGGATGTCCGCGACCAACTGACGTTTACTATTGACCCTGCCGACGCAAAGGATTTTGATGACGCGCTGTCGTTCGTGAAACAGGACGACGGGACGTTGCTTGTCGGCGTTCATATCGCGGATGTAACCCATTACGTGCTTCCCGGCGACGAGATAGACAAACAGGCGTACGAACGCGGAACAAGCATTTATTATGTGGATCACGTGGCGCCGATGTTGCCGGAAGAACTGTGCAACGACCTCTGCTCCCTGCGGCCGAATGAAGACAAACTCTGCATGTCGGTCATTTTCACGATGGACACCTCCGCACAGGTGCTGAAGTACAAGGTTTGCCGTACGGTTATTCGCAGTAACTACCGCCTGACCTACGAAGAGGCACAGGATATTATTGACGGCGTTGAAACTCCGAAGTTTCCGGATGTAGCGTTATCGGAAGCCATTCTGCAACTGAACGAATTGGCGAAGAAAATGCGGCAAGCGCGCTTGGATGCCGGAGCGTTGGATGTGGAGCAGGACGAGGTGCGCTTCCGGCTGGACGAAAACGGGCATCCTATTGACATATACTTCAAGCAGCCGCAGCCCGCGAACCACCTCATCGAAGAGTTCATGCTGCTCGCTAACCGCACCGTCGCTACCGAAATGGGACACCGCGGACACGAGTTCGTCTACCGCGTGCACGATAAACCCGACCACGAGAAACTGGACAAAGTGGCGGCATTCCAGCGCAAAATGGGCGACCGCCTCTTGCCATCGATGATTGAACTGCTGACCATCCGCGCGATGGCAAAAGCGGTGTATTCAACGAAGAACATCGGCCACTACGGTCTGGCGTTTGAATACTACACCCACTTTACCTCCCCCATCCGCCGTTATCCCGATATGATGGTGCACCGTTTGGTGGCGCAGGTTATTCTCGGCGAACGCACCAAGCAAAACGCCGAGCGGGCATACAAAGACTTGCCCGACGCGTGCGACCACTGCTCGCTAATGGAGCAGAACGCCCAACAGGAAGAGCGCGATTCGGTAAAAACCATGCAGACGATTTGGATGCACGACCACGTGGGCGAGGAATATGACGGCACTATCGTCAACGTCACCGACTTCGGCGCGTTCGTCCAACTGGACGGCAACCGCTGCGAGGGGCTGATACATATAACCGACCTCGTCGAAAATGATTACATGCTGTACGACGAGAAGAACTACCGCCTTATCGGTCAGCGTACCGGCAAAACGTTTACCCTTGGCGACAAGCTGCGCGTAAAAGTTGTCAGGGCGGATATAGACAAGCATCAAATAGACTTTAAGAATATATGAAAAAAAACGTAGTTGTACGTTTCTGCGGCGATTCCGGAGACGGAATGCAGCTGACCGGAAACATGTTTTCATCGCTGTCGGCGATTTTGGGCAACGAGATTTCCACGCTGCCCGATTTTCCGGCGGAGATTCGTGCGCCGCAAGGCACTTTAGGCGGCGTGAGTGGCTTTCAGGTGAACCTCGGGCAGGGTGTTTACACTCCCGGCGACAAGGCGGACGTGATTGTGGCAATGAACGCGGCGGCACTCAAAGTGTGCGTGCAGAACGGCTTGTTCCATGAACACGCGATTATCATTGTTGATACCGACACCTTCACCAAGCCCGACCTCGAAAAAGCCCAGTACAAAACCGACAACCCCTTCACGGAGTTGAACATCCCCGAATCGGTGCAAATCGTGCCGGTGGCGTTGACAACGCTCACGAAGGAAGCCCTCAAGGACAGCGGGCTGGACAACAAATCCGTGCTCAAGTCGCGGAACATGTTCGCCCTGGGCGTTGTGTGCTGGCTCTTTGACCGGCCTATTGACAAGGCGATTCATTTCCTGGAGCAGAAGTTTGCCAAGAAACCGCAACTTGTGCCCACGAACGTCAAAGTCCTGACCGACGGCTTCAACTACGGGCAGAATCTCGCGCTCTCCGTCAACCAGATTCACCTCGACATCAACAAGGACGCTGACCTCGCCCAAAAAGGCAATTACACCAGCATAGCCGGCAACAAAGCCACGGCTTGGGGCTTGATTGCAGCGGCGCAGAAATGCGGCAAGCAACTCTTCCTCGGCTCATATCCTATCACGCCCGCCACGGACATCATGCACGAACTCGCGGCACGCAAGGACATGGGCGTTATGGTTGTACAGGCTGAAGACGAGATTGCCGGTGTTTGCACGGCCATCGGCGCTGCGTTTGCGGGCGACCTCGCTTGCACCTCCACCTCCGGACCCGGTTTGTCACTCAAATCCGAGGCTATCGGACTGGCGGTAATGGCGGAACTGCCCCTGGTGGTGATTGACGTACAGCGCGGCGGACCCAGTACGGGTCTTCCCACCAAAACGGAGCAGACCGACCTTCTGCAGGCGCTTTACGGACGCAACGGCGAATGTCCCGCGGTCGTACTGGCAGCATCTACTTCCGCCAACTGCTTTGCTTTTGCCTATGAGGCGTGCAAAATCGCGCTGGAGAACATGACGCCGGTCATCCTCCTCACGGACACCTACCTCGCCAACGGAACAGCCCTCTGGCGTATTCCCAAACTGGCAGAGCTGCCGGAGATCAAACCGCAGTCTGTGCCCGACGAACTCAAGGGACACTTCAACCCCGCGCTGCGCGACGAACGCGGCGTGCGCTACTGGGCGTTCCCAGGAATGGAAGGCTTTGAGCACCGGAACATCGGCTTGGA
>CAJOFV010000045.1:25928-27123 GCA_905233925.1 Paludibacteraceae bacterium | reverse complement strand
AGGCACTATCTCCACGAACCCCGACAACCACGAGAAGATGGTGCTCGCCCGTCAGGCAAAGGTCGCACAGGTAGCGAACCAAATCCCCGACCTGCACGTCCAATGCAACGCCGATGCCGACACGCTGTTGGTCGGTTGGGGCTCTACGGAAGGACACCTCCACGCCGCGGCGGACGAACTCGGCTGTGCGTTGGCGCACTTCAACTACATCAACCCGCTGCCCAAGAACACCGGAGAGGTGCTACGCAAATACAAACGCATCATCGTTTGCGAACTCAATTCCGGACAGTTCGCGACCTACCTCCGCTCGCAGTTCGAAGGACTGCACTTCGAGCAGTACAACGAAATAAAAGGACAACCCTTCGCGGTCGAAAGAATAGTTAATTTTGTGAAAGGATAAATCATGGAAGCAAGTCAATATAAATCCGACCAATACGTACGTTTCTGCCCGGGCTGCGGTGACCACGCTATCTGCATGGCGCTGCAAAAAGCCATGGCGCAAATCGGCATCCCGCCTCATCAAATCGCCGTCATCAGCGGCATCGGCTGCTCCTCGCGCATGCCGCACTACCTCAGTCCCTACGGCTTCAACACCATTCACGGACGCGGCGGTGCTGTCGCTTCCGGCGTTAAGACATCCCACCCCGAACTCACTGTCTGGCAGATGTCCGGCGACGGCGACTGCATGGCTATCGGCGGTAACCATTTCATCCACGAAATCCGGCGTAACGTCGATCTCAACGTCTGCGTGTTCAATAACCGCATCTACGGACTGACCAAAGGGCAGTACTCCCCCACATCGCCCAAAGGCTTTGTCAGCAAGTCCTCACCCTTCGGCACCGTCGAACGGCCGTTCATCCCGGGCGAACTCGTGCTCGGCGCACGTGGGACGTTCTTCGCACGCACCCTTGATGTGGATATGCCCACTACCATCGACTGCATGATTCAGGCGCACCAGCACAAAGGCGCGTCAATCATTGAGTGCCTCGTCAACTGTGTCATCTTCAACAACGGCACACATTCCTGGATTGCCGACCGCGAAACGCGCGCGGAACACGCCATCGTGCTCAAGCACGGCGAAAAGATGATTTTCGGAAAAGACCGCGACAAAGGTTTGGCGATGGAAGGCTTCAACCTTATTGTTGTTACCTGTAATCTCAACCATGATAGATTCAGGTGAAACATCAACAATATC
>CAJOFV010000045.1:0-25905 GCA_905233925.1 Paludibacteraceae bacterium | reverse complement strand
CCTGTGGCGCTGGGCGTTATACGCGACGTCGAGGAAGATACCTACGATGCCGCCGTCAGCAAACAAATAGCCGACGTACGCAACGCCTCCAAAATACATACCTTTGACGAACTGACTGCCACCCTTGAACAATTCGAACGATGATAAACTTTATCTGCCATTCATCCCTTCCATCATTCAATCATTCCATCATTCATTCAATCAATCAGTCCCCCATTACCCGCCCCTGGCTCCAAGCCGTGGCGGCGGGCTATGGCTTTGACACCGGCGACATCAACTATATCTTCTGCGACGACGAGGAGATTCTGCGCGTCAACCGGCAGTTCCTCGGGCATGACTATTACACCGACGTCATCACTTTCGATTACTCCACCCCCGCACGCATTTCCGGCGATATCTATATCTCACTTGACACCGTCGCATCCAACGCCGAACAAGTCGGCGCCGACTTCGGGGAGGAACTGCACCGCATCATCGTACACGGGCTGCTGCACCTCACCGGACAAGGCGACAAAACACCCGAGACCAAAGTGCAGATGACCGCCAAAGAAGACCGGGCACTCGCACTGCTCCGAACCCTGTAATATAAGTTGCAAAACCTGTAATACAAAAGAGACGACTTACACGTCGTCTCTTTCTTTGCGGTAACTCTTGAACACTTTCGCCATCTCCGCATCTCCGCAGGCACTCTCCAGCGTATCAAACCGTGCTCGTGACTTTGCCGAACCGCGGGACAGCGTCGCCGCCTCTACCAACCGCGCTGTCTTGTTGCCACTCTCAAACGGCACGCTGATGCCGTTCGTCATACGCGACAGTTCCTTGTACCACGGCGCGTCCGTTATCGTTACCGTGTCTATCTTAATCTTCTGCTCCGCCGCCTTCTGCGCTTCCTGGCGCCAGTCTATCTGGTTCCCCACCACATAATCCTTGTAGATGTAGCCCAGCGGGTGAGGCTCCGCGTCGGAGATAAGCAGAATGGCTTTCGTTGCTTCGGCACGCCACGGCGTCTCTTCCACAATCTTCTTGATAACCAGCTCATAGAACTCGTCACCGTCGCCGCCGCTTGTGTTCTGGCTCTCGCGGATGAACTTGATGATATCGTTCTCATTGTCCGTCGGCATCAGACATTGATATGCCTTGCCGAACTCGTGGGCGTTCTCCATATCGCAATAATCGCCAAACGCGACAATGCCCAAACGCAGGTTCTCGTTGTCTTTGAACAGACGCGGCACCAACTCCGACACTTCCTTACGCACCGCATCAATGTACGCAGCCATCGAGCCGGTCGTGTCAAAGGCTATCACCATATCCAAAATACCAATCTCTTTGGGCGCCACCTTGTCCAGAGACTTCTTCTCGCCAACGGACTTTTTAGCCATCCGCTCTTCATGTTTCTTCTTAATAAATTCAAAGATTGTCATAGTAGTAGATTTTTTGTTTGTTTCACGCTGCAAAGGTAATGCATATTTTTGAAATATGCAAATGGATTTGCAAAATTTGTGCAAAAGACCTAAAAATGTGACCGAACAGGGAATGACATTTTGTTATTTTCAGGGGCATTTTTGTGACATTTTGTTATCGGGGTGACGAACCCCCAAAAGCTGCTTCTAGGCGGCTTGATGGCGGCTTCGACTTTTTTCGATTTTTCAGTGTCAAAATGTCACGAAAAAGGCGTTTTTGCTTACAATTTGTTTTCGTAATCTTCTACCGCCAGGCGGACAAGTTTGCGGCGGAGACCTTTGACAGACACATTCAGCTTCTGTGCCGTCGAATATTTGAATTTGCTTATTCCCGTGAGGGCATAGGGCAACAAGTCCGCCATCTGTTTGTAAGACACGTTAATCGCCACCAGTATGCACAGACGGACTTCTTTCTCGTTCAGCACGCCGGTCTGCTTCAGTTTGCCCGCCAAAAAGAATAGTTGTCCGTTCACGATTTCACACATCCGGTTATAGTCGTTCCACGCCAGTTCACGAGCCAAATCCGGTGCATCCCGCAAAAGAGCACAATGATGCTCAAAGTTCTCCACGGCGGTTTGATGCCGCATGCGCTGAACTTCACTCTGGCGCTCGCGCAGCGCCAGCTGCGTAAGGATATCCTGCCGGATATGCTTCTTGTGGCGACGTATGCGGAAGAGGAAGAAACACGCGGTCGCCGCTACCGCTATTACGACTACAAGATACAACAATTGACGGTCGTATGGTTTTTCCAGATACTGTGTAATCCTGTCCACTGCTCTGGATAATTCGCCTTGACGCACCTCTATGGCCTTCTGAATATCCGCCCGCTGTGCATTGAGTTGCAAAACGGTCTCGACATGCTGTCCGCTGTCATGGGCAAGGATATAGTACATGTTGTTCCATTCAAAGAGCGACTGCGACTGCCTGATGACTTCGGAGGCATAATACACCGCCGAATCTCTTTGCCCGAGGTGGAAGAACGACTGCGCCTTGACCACGTAGCCGGCAGAAGGCACGATGCCAAACTGCTGCGAACGGTTAATGTACGCTATCGCTTCATCATACTGCTTCGCATGGCGGCACAGAATAGCCCTTGTAAACAGGCAATGAGCAAGCAAAGCCGAATCCACGGACAAATATTCCGCCTCGGTAAGCAAAGAATCCGCTGTATCGAAGTTCCCCTGCTGAACAGCCTCTACCGCCATATCGCAGAGGGAATAAGCGTATGCCGTCGTGTCCGAAGCGGACAAAAACGCCGTCGCCGCACGTCCGAACAACAAATACGACAACTCGTAACTTCCCTCAAGGTGGCATATATCCGCCATGTTGGTATAGACTTTTCCCGTCAATACCGCATCGCCGGATTTCACGCGGACAGCATCCATAAAGCATTGTACCGCGTCCGTATAGCGTCCGGCTGCCCGCAATTTGCGTCCATAGAAATAATTAACTTTGGCATATTCGGCGGGATAGCACCAACGCCACGGAGCCAATGCCGTGACCGACTCCGCCAACGTCGAACTGTCCGTTTCTGCTGACACACTACCGGCTTCCCGGACGCTGCGAGGCGTGCAGGCGGTCAAACCGGCCAACAGACATAGCCCGATGATATACCTTATCCGGCACATGGATGATTCGTCTCCAGGTACTATCTTACAAACTTATGACCGTTTTGGATAACGATGCCCTGATAATTCTCGTCCACCGGCTGACCGAGGGCGTTGAACATCGGTTTGGAGAGGTCAAGCGCTGCATCGGCGCCATGCACATCATCAATGGCAGCATGCAAACGCTTTATGTTGACAGGCTCAATAATATCCTGACAATATTCACTGAACGGAATTCCTGTAATCTCAATTTCATCGCCCTTCTTGACCTCCATTTCTGCCAGTTTTTGTTCCCACTCAACTCCAGTCAAAAAATATACCTTGCCATCCACGACTATTGCAGGGGTCAAGCAGTCAAGCCACCACCATTCTTCAATCGGACATTCAGGACAATAATTTCCTTCGTCATCCCTACATTCCGGCATTGAGCGCTCTGTGTATGTCCCGACAAACGTCTCTACGGTACTTTGCGGGGCTTTTTTTGTCCCGATACATGCGTCTACATGACTCATTGCCGCTGCGCCTATTAGCACAAACAGGCAGAAGATTAACCGTTTCATAAGCATACTATTTTAATGTTGAATAATACTATTTCACAAACTTATGGCCGTTTTGGATAACAATGCCCTGATAATTCTCGTCCACCGGCTGACCGAGGGTGTTGAACATCGGTTTGGCGAGGTCAAGCATACCATTATTGCCACACACTTCCTTCACTGCTGTATTCTGCTTCTTGATGGAAACAATGTCAATGTAATCAACACAATCCTCACTGAATAGAATACCGAAAATCTCAATTACTTCCCCTTTCTTTAAGCCCATTTCGTAAATTTCCTTCTCTGATGTCCCAGTAAAAACGTATGTTATTTCATCTATTAGAATTGCAGGGGATTCTTCACAATCCGGATACCACCAATCTTCCACAGGACATTCCGGGCAATAGTTTCTATCTTTATCCCAACAATACCCTACATAATGTTCCGTATAAGTTCCTACATACGTCTTAATATCGCTTGAGGGTGCTTTTTTACTCTCTACTCCACACGCCGTTACATGACTCATTGCCGCTGCGCCTATTAGCACAAACAGGCATAAGATTAACCGTTTCATAAGCATACCATTTTAATGTTGAATAATTATCTTCTGTGAGGGAATACTATTATATTTTGTTTGGGCTGACAGAATATATATACCATCTGGTAAATTCTGTGCCTCAATATCCGCCATTATATTATCCGTGTTGCCGCTATGTGAATAAACCAGAACGCCGGAGATGGTGTAAAGCGCATAACTGGCGATATCTTCTTTTAATTCGATATTATTCAAGTCCTCTGCTTTTTCTCCATTGGCAGGCGAATGCTGCAGGACGTCTCCAAAGAGTCTCGTGCCGTAGATATACAAGGATGGATCTCCGTTCAAGACATAAGCAGTTAACCCTTCTTTTTCGACACCTATGTTATTGGCTTTCCTGACTCCGTTATAAACCAATTCGCCGATGGTAATATTCTTATTATCTTCTAAACCTCGAAACATATTGATTTGTAACGGAGTATTTCGATAAGTAAATGTATTTACTGTAGCTCCATAAAACGAACAACTACGGTCTCCTGTGTTTACCCATGCAGTTCCAAGACTATCCGGATAATTTAATTTACACCCAAAACAAAAACTGAAATAAGGCAAATTATTTGGCAAATCAAACATAGTAATGTCTTGATATGGGGTACCAAAATGTTTTGGAGCCCCGTGACCTCGATAAACGAAGAATGAATTATTGTGAGTAAGAAATTCATTTCGCATATAGTCACTATCAAACCCGTTACGCCCCACATAATTAACAGCGTTTATACTTGATACGGAATCGTGAATTATATTATACACATCGTCAATTGCATTCACAAAACACTGTTCCATCCAAGGTTTGTCATCATCCGTTCCCGAGAACAACACCATTCGATTGTTCGGAGTAATAATTCCATCATAACCTTCTGATTTCAGCATAATGTATTCCAATTCTGGTGTATTATGTACAGGCCATCTCCCCACATATATATCCGGTGTTACAATTTCATTTTCCGTATAGTATTCATCGACACAAGCATAATACATATCGGTCGGAGGATTAGATATGCTATTTAATTCTCCTGCGGAATATGGGATTTCATCTCCTATTAACAATATAAACTTCGGGCGACATTCCTCGTAATCATACCACGCTTTGATGTAGTGACGAATAAAGGCAGAATCCAACATGTATTGATCCAACGTTTCCACCCAAGCATTGAATCCGAGATTGTTTTTATGGTCTGCATAATCTTCGGCTTCGCCCTCATAGTCTTCTGTTGCCAAAATAAGGAAATTACCCTTATATTCGAGATGAACAATAGTATCTATATATTTGTAGGTATCATAGAAATTAACCATGTCATTTAGACTTGGCGTTTCGAGCGTCTCGTCATGCATTTCCGATAATGTCACATCACCATTATTCACACAAATGAAATATGCAATACTACGTATCGGTCGGAGAATATCTCCACCAGGAAAATACAATGCTGGTCTGAGTTGTACATTAGTACCGGTTGTTCCCCTTATCAAGTATGGTTCTGAAACAACGATGGAGGTATCCCATACATTACCAATATTGCCGTTATAATAATCATTGTCATACTGCAAAGGGAAATAGTTACCTGTTTCCGGCACATCCTGTACCGGCGCATATTGGTAATTTAGGTAAATATCATTATAGTAACTAACATTTTCTACTCTCGCCTCTATTGTTGCTCCGTCGGGAATTTGCAAATTCAATGAAAGGAAAGGCAGTTCCGGTTGCCCGTTCACGGTTCCAAAATCAAATGGATTACAGGAGTATGCATACCCAGGATATACCATCGTGTTAAAGGTTTGCGCCGTGATAGCCGTATCATTAGGGAGCACAATTTCCTCAATTTGAAAACAAGGATACTCCACTTCAATATAGTAGCAATCTGATACTGTGTCAACTGTATATGAAAGTGTCATCGGCGGTTCATTCGGGTTTTCCGGTTCTCCCGACCTCAATTGACGATTCGGATCTAGATTGAAATCTCCAATCAGGTGCAGTCCCGCATTTTGTATTTCTACGATATGTTGTCCCAAAGTCGGCAACACAAAGGCCGTATCCCCTACGAAACTTGCATCCAGCATTACCACGCCGGAAGGATTATGCACAATGACATGATTAAGGTTGGTGTTTGCAATCCTGAAACTCAAAGTCTGTCCTGCTATATAAGCATGGAACTGATTAGGGCGCGGAGGGTCGTCCGAAGACTGTTCGGGACTATCGGTCGGCATCAACATTCCCACGCTCTTGATTTCGCGCAGAGGAATCTCCGTTCCTGTTGTTTCAGCAAACAAGGTCGCCGATGTCAGCAACATCAAACCCAAAAGGATGTAAAAAAAATCATGTTTCATAATGGTAATCTTTTAGCGGTTAAAACGTCATTCCATTTTGACGCTGCAAAATTACTGCTTTTTTTTCATACTACCAAAAAAACGACCCCATAAAAACTTGGGAATTTACTTTGTGCTAATTTGCTCATAATCAGCATTTTAAGCAAAATGCGACTTGGGAATTTTAAGGGTTTTTAATCAATTTTGTATTTTCGGGGAAGGAATTGACCGATTTTGTTCCCATGTTTTTGTGTTTTGCCTGCTCAAAATTGCTCATTACTGAATCGCCTGCAAAGGTAATACTTATTTTTGGAATGTGCAAATATTTTGCAGGAATTTTTCCGCCACATCGCTCTGTCAATTATTCCTTTGCAGCCCAAAACCCAAATAAATTTGTATTTTTTGCTAAAATCCTTGTCTATTCCAAATTTTTGTAGTAATTTTGCAGCCATAAAATAGAGAACGGAGAATCTTATGAGTACTATGACTTTACAAATTCCTTCTGCTCAGATTACTCCCGCTATGCGTCGTCGTATTACTGCTGCACGTAAAGAGTATGCACAGGGAAAAACCGTTTCGTGTAAAACCAAAGCTGAAATGCAGCGCCATTTTGATGGTTTATGATATACACGGCACGATAGAATTATCAAGTTGAGGAACATTATAATGACAAATAATTAAGAAATTAATGAGTAAATGAATATGAAAAAATCAATCTTTTGCGTACTCAGTTGCGCCTAACCCGTTGCTCACAGAGCAAAACACCCCCTTCGGCGTGCCGGCGTTTGACCAAGTGAAAAACTGCCACTACCTGCCCGCTTTCAAAAAAGCTGTCGCAGAGAACCAGGCGGAAATAGATGCCATCGTCAATAACCCCGAAGCACCGACCTTCGAAAACACCGTCGCCGCACTCGACCGGAGCGGAATGCTACTCGAACGCGTCATAGGCGTGTTCTATAACGTTCTCGAAGCCGACGGAAACGACGAAATGGATGCTATCGCCAACGAAGTGGCGCCGCTCCTCTCCGACTTCCAAGACGGCATCGTGCTGAACGAAGGACTGTTCGCACGCATCAAAGCCGTCTATGAACAGCGCGAAACACTCGGCCTTACCCCCGAGCAAATGCGCCTGCTGACAGAGACCTACAAACACTTCGTCAACAGCGGCGCCAACCTGCCTGCCGAGCAGAAAGAACGGCTCAAACAAATCAATCAGGAACTGGCGCTGCTTTCTCTGCAGTTCGGACAGAACGTCGTGGCAGAGACCAACAGCGATGACGTCAAACGCTTCGTGACCGACGAGGCGGAACTGGCAGGACTGCCCGAATCGGCAAAAGCCGCCGCCAAAGAACTGGCAGAGGCGGAAGGACGCCCGGACGCATGGCTGTTCGTGCCTAAACGCACCAGTTTCACGCCGGTGCTGCAGTACTGCGAGAACCGCGAACTGCGCAAGCAACTGCTCATGGACTACACCACCCGCGGCAACCATGACAATGCCAACGACAACAAAGCCGTCATCAACAAAACGATGAAGCTCCGTCTCGAAAAGGCAAAAATGTTCGGCTACGACTGCCCGGCTGACTATATCCTTGCGGACTGCATGGCGAAAGACCATCAGACCGTGGACGCGTTCCTCAAGTCCGTTTGGGAGCCCTCTCTGGCTGCCGCCAAGCGCGAAGCTGCCGAGCTGCAGAAACTGTTAGAACGGGACATCCCGGGCGCGAAACTCCACCCCTGGGACTGGTGGTTCTACGCCGAGAAACTGCGCAAAGCACAATATGACCTTGACGAAGAGGAAGTGAAACCCTACTTCGAACTGGGCAACGTGCGCCGCGGTGCGTTCGGACTGGCACACCAACTGTACGGCATCAACTTCGAGCCGCTGACCGATATGCCGGTTTATAACCCCGAAGTGGAAGTTTTCAAAGTGACGGAGGCAGACGGCTCGCTCGTCGGCATACTCTACACGGACTACTTCCCGCGCGGCGGCAAACGCCCGGGTGCGTGGATGAACAATATTCTGCCGCAGTACGTGGATGCTGAAGGCGTTGACCACCGGCCGGTCATCATCAATGTGGGCAACTTCAACAAACCGACCAAAGACGCGCCGTCGCTGCTGTCGATGGACGACGTGGAGACGCTCTTCCACGAGTTCGGACACGCGCTGCACGGACTGCTCTCCAAAGCCCATTACAAGAGCCTTGCGGGCACGAACACACCGCGTGACTTCGTCGAACTGCCCTCGCAGTTCATGGAGAACTACTGCTATGAGCCCGAGATTATGAAGACCTACGCCTTCCACTACCAGACGGGCGAGGTAATGCCGGACGAGCTGATTGAGAAAATCAATAACGCGGGCAAGTTCAACCAGGGCTTTGTGACCACGGAACTGTTGAGCGCCAGCATTCTGGACATGGATTATCACGAACTGACAAACATCGACACGATTGACGTGAACGCGTTCGAGGCAGCGTCGATGGCGAAGATGCACATGATTCCGGAAATCATTGTGCGCTACCGCTCAACGTTCTACAACCATATCTTCACCACCGGCTACGAGGCAGGTTACTACTCCTACACTTGGGCGGCGGTGCTTGACGCGGACGCTTTTGCAGCATTCAAAGAGACCGGCGACATCCTCAACCCCGAAGTGGCGGAACGCTTCCGTCACCTGCTGGAGCAAGGCGGTACACGCGATGCAGCCGAACTGTACCGTGAGTTCCGCGGCAAAGATGCCGACCCGAAACATCTGCTTCAGAGGAAGGGGTTTAACGAATGAACGAATGAACGGGTGAACGGGTGAACGGATGACCTATCAGACACGAGTTATATTACGCCGCACGTTGCCGGTAGCCTTTTGGCTGCTGGCACTGGGCGGTAGTATCGCCGTTCCGCTGATTCTTCAATCTTTCAATCCTCCGATTTTCAAACCTTCCGACAACTACTGGTGGGGCTTTCTGGTGGCATTCATCCTGCTGTTGGTGCTTTATATCGCCAAACGCCTTGACCGTCACCAGCCGTCCTCGCAGGAGAACTTCCAGATGGCAGTACTGCTCGGCGTGGCATCGTACTGGCTGCCGACGGTTGTGTTCGTGACGATACCGATGTGGTTTTTCTGCGCAACACGCTTTGCTTTCAACTTCCGGTCATTCCTCGCAACCTTGCTCGGCTATTCGGCAGTTGCCGTACACGCGGCATTGTTTGTGTATCTTGGCTGGATACACAATGTCTGGGCAGATTTCTTCTCGCCCGATTATATGTGGGGATGGATTCCGACGGGTGCTATTTTCCTTGCCTGGTTAGGCACTACCATCGTATACAAAATCCTCCGTGAACGTTAATGCCGGCTTGCGCGTAGTACCAGGGGCTGTAGTACCGCGAACCGTCCTCAAACTGGCAGAACCAGTTTCCTCCGTTTGATTCATAGGCGCTGTTGAACAGGTTGTTTGCCTGTGCCATCAACTCGATTTCCGGCCACTTGGCAGGCAAGGGCAGCGTATAGTGCAGCGTCAGGTTGGTGACGGTATAAGGCTTGAGTACCGCCTCCTCGGACATAGAGTTGTCAAGGTACTGCTTGCTGACGGCAAGGGTTTGAATATCAGCGCGGAAACCGGCATAATCGAAGGTAAACGTGTTGTTGAATACGACAGACGGGGAGAAAGCGATGGTCACGTTGCCGAAGTTGACTTCGTCCTGACGGATCTCTTCCCAATTGGCATCATAGACAGACACCCAGTCGGTGTAATCAAGGATTCGGTTGCGCGAGAGCGTCAGGTTGGCTTCCCACTGGAACCACGAAGTCGGATGCCAGGTGCCGGAAAGTTCAACGCCGGCACGAAAACTCTTGTCCACATTACGGGTGAGGTACGCGCCCGTGTCGGAGTATTTGCCGGTGAGCACCAGTTGGTTCTTGTAGTCCATGAAATATAGGTTCACGCCCGCGTGCCAGCGCTTGCCGGAGTAGGTGTAGCCCAGTTCGTAGTCATACAGCCGCTCGGGACGCGGGATGTCATGCTCGCCCGCCTCGGTGAAGTTCTTGCGGCTCGGTTCGCGGTTGGCGAGCGCGAAGTTGAAATAGACCTGATGACCGTGGTCTTCGTAGGTTATGCCGGCTTTCGGGTTGAAGAAGTGATAATGGCGCGTGACGGTAAGCGGCTGCAAGTCCTCATCGTTGATGCCGTCGAGGCGGTAATAGATGTAGCGGTACTGCATATCGCCGTAGAGCGTCAGGCGGCGCTTTGCCTGATTGATGATGCGCCAGTTCGCTTTGGCGTAAATATTGCCCTCCGCTTTGGTGCCGTTGCTGCGGTAATACTCCTGCACGGAGACGGTTTGGTACAGGGCATCCGTCACCAGTCCCCAGTGCTCGCCCATGTAATGACTGCCTGCTCCGCCGATGGTCAGGTCTGCCGGTTCGGAGCGGTAATTGACGCTGAACACGCCGCCGTAGTAGTGGTTGTCAAGATGCTTGTAGCGGATAAAGTTCGAGCGCTTGATGACCGTGGAATCGTTAGGTTTGTAATTCTCCAGCCCGAAAGAGGCGTACTTCTTGTCGGATTTAATCTGCTCGTAATACCCGCCGCCATGCGTGTAGTGCAGCGTGGCGTTCAGCGTCCACTTAGGAGCAAGGCGTTGCGCTAAATGCAACTGGAAATGCTGCTGTTTGTAGTTGTCGTTCTGATTCGGATAGTAAGCGATGTTGCCGTCCTTGTCGATGTATTCGCCGGCGGGATTATAGCGTCGGTCGGTCAGCAGGTTCTCCATCGAAACGCCGTCCCACGCCATGTAGGTTTTTTCCGTGCCGCCGAAGGCGGAGAGCGTCACGTTGGTGTTCTTGCCATAGTAACCGACCGAGCCGTGGTAGGAAAAGAGGTCAGACGCGGCGCGGTAGAGGTAGCCGTCTGAATTGACTTTGCTGAAGCGTGCCTCAATGCGGAAGTTCTTCGGTAGTTGCACCTGCGCACTAACCCTTTCGCGGAAGGTGTTGTACATACCGCCGTTGAATTGGAGTTGCACATGCGCCAGTGCGCTGTCATTGAGCATCTTCTGCGTCGGCAAAGTGGTCATATTAATGGACGCGCCGAAGGACGAAGAGCCGTTGGTGCTTGTGCCTACTCCGCGCTGAACGTTGAGCGAACTGAGGGATGAAGCCATGTCGGTCATGTTCACCCAAAAGACGGTCTGCGACTCGGCATCATTCAGCGGCACTTCGTTGACGGTCATGTTAATGCGGGTGTGGTCTGTGCCGCGGACACGGAAATAGGTGTAACCGATTCCGAGACCGTCATCGCTTGTCGCAACCAGCGAGGGGGTCGATTGCAATAAGAACGGCAGGTTCTGCCCCGTGTTCTCACGATTCAGTTCTTCGCCGGACAGTTTCTTGTGCGTGTCCGTCGGCTGTTCCAAACGTGCCACTACATTCACTTCAGGAATATCGCGACCTTGAATCAATAACGTGTCCGAACTCGTTTGGGCGAGTGCGAACGAAACCTGTGCCAAAGCACAAACAGCCCCGAGGGCTCGATAAAAAATGCAGTTTTTCATTTTCTTTAGCAGCATTACCTGCTCAAGTTCAGCGGGTTTTATCTCAGCCTTGCGGCACCCCGAATGAAAATGAGAGAGTTGTTATTTGAATTTGTAGCAGAAGGACACAAACCATCCCCACTGCCACATGTGTTGGTTGTCAATGACTTTTTTGCGCACCATGTTGTTCAGGCCGAAGTTATAGCCCGCCTGCAAGCGGTACACATCCCATTCGAAGCCGCCGCCAAGTCCCCACTGGATGTTGATGCGATGCAGCTCCTTTTCGGCGAGACGGTCGTAGCGCGAGGTTTTATAGCCTTGCTCCTCCACCCATGCTTTCGTGCCGGCACTCAGATGTTCCTCCATGAAATCGTACTCCGTAAGCCCGATGCCAAACTGCGGGCCGGTGAAGAAGAACATACCTAACTTCTTCCACAACGGGATATTATAGTACATGCGAACAGGGATGGTCAACTCCGCCTCCAGAATCTTGTGCTTGAGATATTCGATTTGCACGGTTGGTGCGTCCTGCGAGCGCCAATGCTGGGTGTTGATGCCGTAAGCAAGATCCATGAAGAGAGCGGTCTGGATACAGAAATGAATCGGCAACAGGAAATCAAACGACACGCCAAGACGTCCGCCGTGCAGGAACATGTCCGGATAATTCTCGCGGAGAGAGCGCTGGTTGTTCTGAATATAGCCGAGTTCAAAGCGGTATTCGACACCGAATGTGTAGTCGGTATTGCGTTTTTCTTTCTTGGTCGGGTCAAAGAAACGGCTGTCGGTGGTTTGCAGGTCGGGCTGCGACGGAGCCTCTTGCGCATACACGCTCGCGCACACGCATAATATGAATAAGGTGTAAAGTAGTTTTTTCATGTTTTTTGTTCAAAATCGGCTGCAAAAGTACAAAAAAATGTTGATATAAGCAATATATTTGCTAAAAATTCACTTTTTTTGCAAAAAAATTTGTGTATTCCAAACTTTTGTAGTACTTTTGCAGCCGCTTTTGAGAAAAAAGCGCCGAAATGGCCTATTCGTCTATCGGCTAGGACGACAGATTTTCATTCTGTAAAGAGCAGTTCGACTCTGCTATAGGCTACAAAAAATTGAATTAAAAAACTAAAAATTAAAATTTATCCTATAAGATGGCAAATCATAAATCATCTTTGAAACGTATCCGCCAGACTGCAACTCGCAAGGCTCACAATCACTATTATGCAAAAACCGCCCGCAACGCCGTTCGCGATTTGCGTGCCACCACAGACAAAGCTGCTGCCGCTCAGGCACTGCCGAAGGTTAGTTCGTTGTTGGACAAGCTGGCAAAGCGCAACATCATTCACCGCAACAAAGCGGCTAATCTGAAATCGAAACTGGCTGTTTACGTAAACAAACTCGGTTAATTAGCCAAGACCCTACAAAAAAATAAGGGGCTGCCGTTCGGTAGCCCCCTTTTGTGATTATGAAAGCCGGTCATGGTCGCGGAGTGATTCCGTTGCCGGCAGGTTCGCAGTTGTTTACGAGCGAATCAGACGGAGAAATTCTTCGCGGGTCTCGGGACGGTTGAACGCGCCGGTGAAATCGGAAGTTGTTGTCAGGCTGTTCTGCTTTTCCGTTCCGCGCATTTTCATGCAGAGGTGCTCCGCCTCAACCACAACCATTACGCCCAAAGGATTGAGGGTGCGCTGGATGCAGTCCTTAATCTGGGTGGTCATACGCTCCTGAATCTGTAAACGACGGGCATAAACATCCACCACGCGGGCTATCTTGCTGAGCCCCGTAACCTGCTTTCCGTTAGGGATATACGCAATGTGCACTTTGCCGAAGAACGGCAGGATGTGGTGCTCGCAAAGCGAATAGAAATCTATATCTTTCACCACCACCATATGCCGGTAGTCCGAATCAAAAAGGGCAGACTGGAGGATGGCGTCAGCGTCTTCGTTATAGCCTTTGGTAAGATACTGGAATGCCTTGCCTACCCGTTCGGGCGTACGTTCCAAACCCTGGCGGGACACGTCTTCGCCAAGGGAAGAAAGAATCGCCGAAATGTGTCCGGCTATTTCCTTTGTGGTGTTTTTATTTTCTGTAAATGTCTGTAAACTCATCGTCTTAAAGTCACTAAATCACGTACAACATAAGTGTCTCCCATCAGTTCGGGAAACTCGTGGACAAATCCGTTCTTGAATTCCTGCGCATCTTCGTAAGTAGCAAAATCGCCGATTCTGACTTTCCAGAAAGGCGGCGCATACGTCACGTAAATCGGGACATCCAGTTTGTCCTGCATGTCTTTCTCGAGCTTGATGGCCTCCACTTTTGCCGTTTGCTGGTTGTTGGAGGAGTAGATTTGTACGCGGAATCCCGCCACTTCCACATCCTGCAACTCGCGTCCGAAAACTTTGTTCAGCACGAGTTGGCGCACCAGCGTATCCTGATGGATAACCACGTTCGGCATGACATCGAAGATCGTAACCGCTTGCACGGAATCGGCAGCGGGCGTTTCAACGGCAAGCGTATCCACGGCAGGAATACTGTCTTCGGCATAAAGCGCCGACGAGAAAGCCAATAGTATGAGAATCAATACTTTTTTCATTTTTCTAATATCTGAACGAGCTGCCGCCGACAAATTCGCGCAAGAAGGATGTAGGCGGAATCTCGCGCTCGGGAATGGGCTCGAAGTAACTGAGGAAATTCAACATCCGATGTGCCTCGCCGTACTCGTCGCAGTACTTGGGCACTTCCGCCAACATAGGTTCTGCGTGGCGTTTGAGTACCGCCAGTTCGAAGAGCAGGGCGGAGTTGAACATTACGTCGGCATTTTCCTGATAGGGATAAATCCATTTCTCCTCGCCGCGGCGGACGCTGGGACAACGTGCGATGGTCTCGCGTGCCGAATAGTTACGATAACGGTAGTCACGCACAATACGGCGGATGAGGCGGATGTCGGTTGTCGGAATCCAGTTATGGTTGTCGAGGTTGACGGTTGTCATCGGGCTAACGAAAATACGGAATGCCGCTTCCTTCGGGATATTCGGCAGCAACAGCGGGTTGAGGGCGTGCAAACCTTCCAGAATAACAATCGTGTCTTTCTCCAGTTTGAGCGAATTGCCTTTGTATTCGCGTCTACCGGTCTCGAAATTGTATGTCGGCAGGCGCACTTCCTGTCCGTCCAGCAACGCTTTGACATGCTCTTGCAGCAAGGGCAGGTCGATGGCGTTGATGTGCTCGAAATCCCAGTCGCCGTTCTCATCCTTCGGCGTGTCCTCGCGGTTGACAAAGTAGTTGTCCAGCGAAATGGAAACGGGGCGTATGCCGTTGACCATCAGTTGGATGGTAAGACGTTTGGAGAAGGTTGTCTTGCCCGAAGACGACGGACCGGAGATAAGCACAAACCTCGGACGCGGGTCACGGGCAGCAATCATATCAGCGATTTGCGCCACTTTTTTCTCGTGCAAGGCCTCGCTGAGTTTGATCATCTCGTAAGAGCGGTTGCTCTTGCAGGCTTTGTTGAATTCACCGACATTGCGGATGTGCAGCAGCTTGTTCCAGCCGACAAACTCTTTGAAGATATCAAACATCTTGTCCTGTTCGCAAATGTCTTCCAGGCGGCTCGGATCTTCGCGGCAGGGAATACGCAGGAGCATGTCCTTGTAGTACGGCTGCAGGTCGAAGATGTTCAGGTAGCCGGTTGAAGGCATGAGCACGCCGTTGTAGTAGTCAATAAAATTGCCCATCCGGAAGAAGCGGCAATAAGGATTGCCCAATGTTTCCAGCAGCGAGGACTCGTAGTCCGGACGCTCGCGGAAGAGCTGCATTACCACCTTGGTCTGTTTTTCCTCGACCTCAATGGTGCGGTCTTCGTCAATAATCTGACGCATACGCGCTTTGAGGTTGGCAATCATTTCGTGCGTCAGGTCTATTTTCTCGCCCTCACGGCCGCGCAGGGTGCAGAAGTAACCCTTTGAAATCGGGTGCTCGATACGCAGCGACCACTCGGGATAAAGTTCATTCACCGCGCACGCCATGACCATGCACAGCGTACGTACATAAACCCTCATTCCGTCCGAACAACTGGCGTCAATAAACTCCACGTCTTTGGGCTTGTAAACAATGTAACGGAGGTCTTGCACCTTGTAGTTAACACGTGCCGCGATGACCGGATACTTCAGTTGGATGCCGGTCTGCTTGTAGAATTCGAGGATGGAACTTCCCCGTTCAACGTCGTAAAACTGCTTGTTGTTCTTGCAGTACAATGCTACGGTTTGCTGGTTCATAATCAATTAAAATCAATAATGTGGTGAATAGATATAATGCCTATTATCGCCTCCGTCGTAAGCTTCTCGGTGACGGCAAGCGTGGTGATATTATACTGATCCATAATCGCCAAGGCGTCCGTAAGCAGCGCTTCCTTGTGGATGCGTTTGTAGGACGGGGTCATGATGTCTTTCGCCGTGATATGCAGGTCATCGTACTTCTGGATGGCGCGGCGCAGGTCGCCGTCGGTAATGATACCCATGCATTTGCCGCCGTCGTAAACCATTGTCATTCCAAGATGTTTGTCGGACATTTCGCCGACGACCTCTTTGAAGGACGAGGAAACGCTCACGCGCGGCACGTTGGTGGTCATGAAGTTCTGCACACGTCCGAGCAGTTTGCGTCCCAACGCGCCTCCCGGGTGATAGACGGCAAAGTTCTCTGCGCGGAAGTGGCGCTTTTCCATCAGGCAGACCATCAGCGCATCGCCCACGAGGGTGGTAGCGGTTGTCGAAGTGGTCGGCGCCAATCCCAGCGGGCAGGCTTCTTTGTCCACATGGATGGAGAGAACGAGGTCTGCTTCTTTTGCCAGTTTGGACGAGCGGTCGCCGGTCATGGCAATAATCGTGCAGCCGAGTTTGCGCACGGGGTCGATGACGTTGAGTATCTCGTTGGACGCGCCACTGTTGCTGACCAGCAGCACAATGTCCGTGCCATTAACTATTCCGAGGTCACCGTGCACCGCCTCCGCCACATTGACAAACACCGCCGGTGTTCCGGTCGATGCGAGTGACGAAGCAATCTTGTGCCCCATGATGCCGGTTTTGCCGATACCCATCACCACGACCTTGCCTTTGCAGGCATAAATCATTTCGACGGCATGGTCAAACTCATCGCCGATGGTTGCGCCCAACTTGCGCAACTCCTCGATTTCTTCATCAAATATTTGTTTGGCTCTTTGCGAACAAGTCATATTCTTGTGCTTGTTGTAAAATCGGTTTTATTTCACTCAGTCTCACTTGGTTAGCAGCATCGGAGATGGCTTTTTCCGGTTCGGGATGCACTTCCAGGAACACGCCGTCAATGCCGATTGCCAGGGCAGCGCGCATGAGGTGCGGCACCATTTCGCGGTTGCCGCCGGTCACGCCTGCCTGGGTGCTTGGCTGCTGCACGCTATGCGTTGCGTCGAACACAACCGGACAGCCAAACTGCCGCATCTCGACGAACTCCGTAGCCGAACGACGAGCCGCGCTCCGTCAGCCATATACCTTCCTTGTTGCCACGCACGGCCTGAATCTTCTCAATGCAGCCGCGCATGTCCCACGGCGCCATGAACTGTCCTTTCTTAACGTTCACAATCCTGCCTGTTGCGGCAGCCGCCTGCAGCAAGTCTGTCTGACGGCTCAGGAACGCCGGAATCTGCAATACGTCGGCAACTTCCGCCACCGGCTTGCACTGCCAGCTCTCGTGCACATCCGTCAAAATGGGCAAGCCGAACTGCTCTTTGACTTCCTGCAGGATGCGCAAGCCCGCTTCCAGCCCGACACCGCGGCCGCTGTTGGACGTGCGGTTTGCCTTGTCGTACGAGGATTTGAAGAATAATTCGATACCCAAATCCCCGCAGACACGCTTCAGCGTTTCGGCGGTTTGCATGACCATTTCGCGGCTTTCAATGGCGCATGGACCTGCTATCAGGAAGAACGATTTTCGAGACATATTACTTCTTTGCAAGTACGCGAATCCAAGCTACGTTGATTTGTCCTTCCTGCGCGCGCTGGAGCTCGTCAATGAACGACGAGATGGCGAGGAACAACTTTTCTTTCGGCACATTATGAGACGTGCGATACACTTCCACGTTGTTCACATACCAGATCAGTTCTTTCTCATTCCAACGAAGTCCGAAGATATGATATACCCGCGGCGAGATGCCACGAATGGTGGTGCCTTCGAATCCGCGCTCCGTGTAGTTGCCTATAACGATGTGCTTGCCGTTGTAGTGGAAGAGGTTGATCATCGGCAGTTTCTTGCCTGTGCCGAGCCAGATAGCGTGGTGGATATTTCCCTCTACACGGATTTTCGCCATGAACAAGCCGCCTTGCTGACGGAAGCTGTCCGCCGTTTGGATGATATCTGACGTGTAGTCGAACTCTTTCTCCACAAAGCCTTTCTTGGCATCCCATGCAGGTGCTGTTACGCGCTCCTCTTTTGTGAACAGGTGCAATTTGCCGTCCACTGTTCCGACGTTTCTGCCGCCGTTGTTGGCCGCCTGTTCGTTCGCGAACGAGTGTATCTTCAGCAATTTCGGATTGTCGTACGCAAAGCCTGCGCGCCATTTCGAATCGGACAGCTTCACCCAGTCAAACTCGTCCTCAAAGACGGGCGTCCAAGTCTCTTCCAGTTCTATGCGGTTCACATCCTGCTTGAAGTAGAAGATAATATCCGCCATCGCAGCCAGTTGTTTGAAACGGATTTCTTTCTGGTACTCGTCCGATATTTTCCAACGGTTCGGATTGCTCCAGAAGGCATATTCCTTCTTGAACTCGTCCGTCATCACTTGGGCTACCAAGGCCTTGAAACGTGCCGGCAGTTTCGAATCGCGGTACGTCAGATACGACTTATATTCTTTCGATCTCTCAAAAGCATACATCTGCTTGAGCTCCAGGGAGTTACGCACTTCTTTCTTGCTCTGCAGCTTCACATAGTTTTCCGACTGGCGGAACTCCAGGAACTCCTTCAGCCTCTCGCTTTGCTCCAACTCGAGGAACATCTGCAAACCTTTGTCGTTCAGCAAGGTCTTGTACTCCCGCAAAAGCGCGTACGTCGGGGTCGATTTGTACTTTGTACGGGTCCAGTTGTGTTTCTTCTGTTGGAATTCTTTACTTTCCACTATTTTCTTCAGTTCAAGGTATTCCTTAAACTCAGCGGATTTTTCCACCTGACGATAGCGGGCTATGCGCTCCTCTTCCGCCATAATACAGCGCTCCATCTTTTCAGTAGCATAGAGCTGGCCGGTTAGTTTTTTGAAAAACAGATTCATACTATTAGTTGTTTAATGGCGCTTTGCGCCGTTATGGTTATTTGATGTCGTTCAGTATTGTTTTAACATCTTCCATCGTTTCCACATACAAGGGCATGTAATGCTCCTGTTCGGGCAGGAATTGCAGTTCTTTCATGTGCGCGGCTTCGGCTTTCAGTCCCTCATAGAATCCTTTGTAATTGAGGATTATAATCGGTTTGCGGTGTTCGCCGACGGTGCCGCTGGCAATCACGTCGTACATTTCGTCGAGTGTGCCGTAGCTGCCCGGAAGACATACAAAGCAGTCTGCTATTTCGCGCATTTTCTGCTTCCGGCGGCTCATGGATGCAACCTTGTGTATCTTCGTGCAGTTTTTAGCCAGCCGTCCGGCTTCGATAATGCGTCTCGGCACCACGCCGATTACTTCTCCGCCTGCCGCACGTGCCGCATTGCTTACGCGGGACATCAGTCCGCCGGTTGCACCGCCATACACCAGTGTATGACCGTTCTCTGCCAGCCATTTCCCGAGCTCGTCACCTAATGCCAAATACTCCTCGGGAATAATGTCCTTCGCGCTGCAATAAACCGCAATGTTCATTATGCGTCAATGTTTGCGTACGTGGCGTTCTGCTCGATGAACTCTTTGCGCGGAGCCACATCATCGCCCATGAGCATGGCAATCGTGCGGTCTGCCTCGGCAGCATTTTCAATGGTCACTTTCTTCAACAGACGGCGTGCAGGATCCATGGTTGTTTCCCACAACTGCTCGTCCGACATTTCACCCAGACCTTTGTAACGCTGCGTCTTGATTTGTTTCTCGTCGCCTGCGCCGTATTTCTGGATGAAGTCAAAGCGCTGCTGGTCTGTCCAACAGTACTCTTTATAGTTACCCTTCGAGCACAAGTACAGCGGCGCCATCGCGATGTAGAGGTGTCCCTGTTCGATAACCTCTTTCATGTGGCGGAAGAAGAGGGTCATAATCAGCGTCGCAATATGCGCACCGTCCACATCGGCATCCGCCATGATGATTACTTTGTGATAACGTATCTTGCTGAGGTTCAGTGCTTTGGGGTCATCCTCTGTGCCGAACGTGATGCCCAATGCGGTGAAAATATTCCGCACTTCCTCGCTCTCGAACACTTTGTGCTCCATTGCTTTCTCCACGTTCAGAATCTTACCGCGCAGAGGCAGAATAGCTTGGTGCACGCGGTCACGGCCGGTTTTGGCAGTTCCGCCTGCGGAATCTCCCTCAACGAGGAACAACTCGCATTCCGTCGGGTCTTTCGATGCGCAATCCGCCAGTTTGCCCGGCAGACCGCCGCCGCTCAACGGGCTCTTGCGCAACACGCTCTGACGCGCATTACGCGCCGCGATACGTGCCTGCGCCGCGAGAATAACCTTCTCCACGATGCGTTTTGCATCGTCCGGATGTTCTTCGAGATAGTACGTCAGCGCTTCTGCTACGGCACTATTGACCATACCAGCTACTTCCGAGTTACCGAGTTTGGTCTTGGTCTGTCCTTCAAACTGCGGCTCCGCCACTTTTACGCTGATAACCGCCGTCAGGCCTTCGCGGAAGTCGTTCGGGTCGATGGTCGCGTTGCCGTCTTTGTCTTTCAGTTTGGCTTTCTCCAACAGTTTGCTGTCTTCCGCGTACTTCTTCATTACACGCGTCAGCGCCGAACGGAAGCCCGCTACGTGCGTACCGCCTTCGATGGTGTTAATATTGTTGACGTATGAATGTACGTTCTCATTGAAGTCCGTATTGTATATCATTGCCACTTCCACGGGCGTACCGTACTTCTCGGTGCTCAGGTGAATGACTTCGCTAATCAGCGGCGTACGGTTCTGGTCAATATAACGCACAAACTCGCTCAAGCCCTTCTCCGAATAGAATGCCTCGCCTTTGTAGCCTTTGATGCTAGTCAGCGCGTTGCCTTCTTCGTCCTTGGCATCGGCAGCAATTTTCACGCGTTTGTCCTTCAGCACGATTTTCACGCCTGCGTTGAGGTATGCCAGTTCGCGCATACGGTTCGCGAGGATGTCGTACGAATACACCGTTTCCGTGAAGATGGTTGCATCCGGCCAGAACTGCACGAACGTACCTGTTTTGCGTTGTTCCCAGTTACCGATAGCTTCCGCCTCGCTGATGACATGCACCGGCGCCAAGGGTTTGCCTTTCGCGTAGTCCTGCGTATGAATCTTTCCGTCGCGATACACTTCCACGTGCATCTTCGTCGAAAGCGCATTCACGCAGCTCACACCCACACCGTGCAAACCGCCCGATACCTTGTACGAATCCTTGTTGAACTTACCACCAGCGTGCAGCACGGTCATCACGACCTCCAATGCCGAACGATGCTCCTTCGGGTGCATATCCACGGGAATACCGCGGCCGTTATCCTGCACCGTAATACTGTTGTCCTCATTGATGTGAACGGCTATCTCTGTGCAGAAACCTGCCAGCGCCTCGTCAATAGAGTTATCCACAACCTCATAAACAAGGTGATGCAAGCCTCTGCCTGAAATGTCGCCGATGTACATTGCAGGGCGTTTGCGTACTGCTTCCAATCCTTCGAGCACTTGAATACTCGAACCATCATACTTTTCTTTCTCTTCCATTTATCTTATTTTTAGTATCTCCATAACTATTTTTCACGCGCGCGCACAGCGCGCACACGAATTAGGCTGCAAAAATACAAAAATTATTTCATATCCGCAAATTTTTCTACGTTTTTCTTAAAAAAATAACAAAAATCTCACTTTTATTTGTGTATATCATCAAAAAGCACTACCTTTGCCGCGTTTTTTGAAAACAAACTAACAAAATAACTAATTTATTAACCAAAATTATTCTTTTATGAAGAAATTATTCATCGCACTTATGTGCATGGCAGCTGTTGCTTTCACGAGCTGCTCGAGTGATCCTCTGACTTCCGGTACAAAAGGTTCCAGCCTGACCGCAGAGAAAGTTGAGAAAATGGACAACAAGACCGAAAAATGCTGGCACGTTGCAGCTAAAGGTACCGTTAACGGCGAAAAGAGAACCGCTGACACGTACGAATGGTGCACCGAGCAAGCAATTGCTTTGATGGTTATGATGGAATACAAGTATGTATCTGCAGAACCCCATATTAAGGATTTCGAAATTGCTTACAAAGAGACCAGCAACAAGCAAGATAAATGCGAAGAACTTAAGAAGGAAGCAAAAAAGAATAGTGATGATTTCGACTTCTAACTTGAACAAGTCACAAAAAGAGAGTGTGCCAAGATTGATTGGCACACTTTTTTTTATGCCTTTTTGCAAAAAAATCACTAATTATTTGCACGTTCGGCATAATTGTTGTACTTTTGCAACCTGAAACAAATTCTGATAATTATGAACCGTACAAAACTAACCACTATCTTATTTGCATTGCTCAGTCTGGTTGCAGTCACTTTTGTCTGCTGCAAGAACGACGAAGAAACTGAAGCGCAGACCGTTACGCAAAACGGCGTCAATCCGGGTTCTCCCGCGGACGATCCTGTCAAGAACGGCAAGAATGTTACTGCCATGACCGACCCCGAAATCGGCGCGCTTGATGACAAAACCGAGAAATGCTGGCATGCCGCCACACAAATTACCGTCAACAAACAGACGGCGACCGAAGATTTCTATATCTGGGCTACCGAGCATGACCTCGTTTATGTTCTCAAAACCGCTTACGACGAAGCAGCTGCGAAGTACAAGAACTTCGGACTGGTGGCAGAAGTGAAAATCTTCTACCTGCAAACCAAAGCGGCAGACAGAAATGCTTGTCTTGACCTCAACGCAACCAACCCGGGCAAGATAGAAGGCGACGAAGCATGTTACCTCATCACCATTTCCGCGGGTAATGTTTCCGAAACGTTCTACACGTGGAGCACGGAAGATCTTATCAAACAGATTATTTCCAATTACGACCTTCCGAACGTTACTATCACGTGGGAAAAAGTTTCCGCCTCTGACATGAAATCCTGCAAAGCCAAGAACAACTAAGCCCGTATTGGGTGATTATTGCGTGATTATTGGGTGATTATTGGGTGATTAGGCCAAGAGAAAGCCAAGAGAAGGTTAAGATAAGACCCATCTTAAAAAGATAGAAGTCATCAGTTAGTTGATGACTTCTCTTTTTATACCATTTTTCGTTTTTATACCACTTCTCCTTTTAAGGTGGCGGCGCTGGCGCTGATGATTTTGACGTTGATAAATTCGCCGATGTGGCGTCCTTCGCGCGGGAAGATAACTGTCTTGTACTGGCTCGTGCGTCCGAACATCTCGTCCTTGCTGCGCTTGGAGTATCCTTCCACCAGCACTTCCCGTACTTTGCCTACTTCCTTTTGGTTGGCGGCAAGGGACAATTCGCCTTGCAGCGCAATAATCTCATTGAGCCGCCGCACTTTTTCCTCTTCGGGGATATTATCCGGCAAATGTTTGGAAGCAAATGTTCCCGGGCGTTCGCTGTACTTGAACATGAAAGCAGTGTCAAAGCCCACTTCCCGCATGAGCGAGAGTGTTTGGGCATGGTCTTCCAATGTTTCGTCATGGAAACCGCAGAACACGTCCGTTCCGATGGCTGCATCAGGCAGAATACGCCGTATGGCGGCGATGCGGTCAAGGTACCACTCACGGGTATATTTGCGGTTCATAGACTTGAGAATCTTGTTCGAACCGCTTTGGACGGGAAGATGAATGAACTTGCAGATGTTATCGTGTGCGGCGATTACTTCCAGCGTTTTGTCAGACATGTCTTTTGGGTGCGACGTGGTAAAGCGGATGCGCATGTCAGGAACTGCCTCTGCCACGATAGCAAGGAGATCCGGAAAATCAATAGTGTCGTGCCCGTTTGCAGAGACGCTATGCATCGCGTCTCTACTATTGTCGAACTTATAGGAATTGACGTTCTGTCCGAGGAGGGTGACTTCCTTGTAACCTTTGGCCTGGAGGTCTTTTACTTCGTTGAGAATGGAGTCCACATCGCGGCTGCGTTCGCGTCCGCGGGTATAAGGCACAACGCAATAGGAACAGAAGTTATTGCAGCCGCGCATGATAGAAACAAAGCCGCTGATTGTTTTGCCTATACGAGCGGGAATAATATCGCGGTAGGTTTCCGTTGTGCTCAGTTCGATATTCAACGCCTTGTGACCTTGTTCAACTTGTGCCAACAGATTCGGAATATCCATATACGCATCAGGTCCCGCCACAAAGTCAACTCCGTATTGTTTCAGTAGTTCTTCGCCCATACGTTCTGCCATACAACCGATTACGCCGATGATTGGTTTGCGCTTGTGTTTGGCGAGGAGGGCTTTGATTTCCTGGAGACGGTGACAGACGGTTTCTTCCGCCTTTTCGCGAATGGAGCAGGTGTTGAGGATGATGATGTCCGCTTCCTGCAAATTGTCCGTCAGTTCAGCATCGGTAGTATTAAGTATGGCTGCCACAACCTCGCTGTCCGCGACGTTCATCTGGCAACCATACGTTTCTATGTAGAAACGATTTGAAGATTGAGAGGCTGGAAGATTTGAAGATTCCGTCATTTCTTCAAATTCTTTAAGTACTCATGCATGGCGGCGGCAGCTTTGCGTCCGTCGGACATGGCAAGAATAACCGTTGCGCCACCGCGGACAATGTCTCCGCCGGCAAAAATGGTCGGGATATTCGACTGCATGGTTTCGTCACCAACCACGATTGTTCCCTTCTTGCTTATCTCCAAACCATCGACGGCGCGCGGAATAAGCGGGTTCGGACTTACGCCGACCGCCACAATCACCAAGTCCACAGGAATAGTAACCGTTTTGCCTTCTACGGGCACAGGACTGCGGCGACCGGATTCGTCGGGCTCGCCGAGTTCCATGACTTGCAGCACGGCTTCGTTGACACGGCCGTTCTCATCAGCATGGTATTCAATCGGATTATGCAAGGTCATGAACTCAATGCCTTCTTCCTTCGCATGCTTGACTTCCTCTATACGAGCAGGCATTTCGTCCTCGGAACGGCGATAAACGATGATGCTGTGCTCCGCGCCGAGACGCTTGGCTGTACGCACAGCGTCCATCGCCGTGTTACCGCCACCCACGACAATGACGTTCTTGCCATAGAGCAAGGGCGTGTCCGTGGCGGAGTTGCTTGCGTCCATGAGATTAACGCGAGTAAGGTACTCGTTGCAAGAGAGTACGCCGTTCAGATTCTCGCCCGGGATGTTCATGAAACGCGGCAGACCTGCTCCCGAGCCGACGAAAATAGCGGCATAGCCTTGCTGCTTGAGGTCATCGAGGCTGAGGGTTTTGCCGATGATGGTGTCTTTTTGGAACTCGACACCCATTTGGCGGAGTCCGTCGATTTCTTTGTCCACAATGCTGTTCGGCAGACGGAATTCGGGAATACCGTACTTGAGCACGCCGCCGATTTCGTGGAGGGCTTCAAAGACCGTAACCTGATAGCCGTACTTCGCCATGTCGCCGGCGAAGGTAAGACCGGCGGGACCAGAGCCGATAATCGCGACACGTTGACCGGTGTCGGGTGCGCGGTCGAGACTTATCTTGTCGAAATAAAAATCCGAAATGTAATTTTCAATGCCGGGAATTTGAACTGCCGAGCCGC
>CAJOFV010000044.1 GCA_905233925.1 Paludibacteraceae bacterium | reverse complement strand
TCTCGTTCTTGAACTCTTGTACGAGCCACTCAATAATACGATGGTCGAAATCATCACCGCCGAGGTGGGTGTCACCGTCGGTAGCTTTTACTTCGAACACGCCGTCACCGAGCTCCAGAACAGATACATCGTGCGTACCGCCACCGCAGTCGAATACGACAATCTTCATATCCTTGTTGGACTTATCCAAGCCGTATGCAAGGGCTGCAGCAGTCGGTTCGTTCACGATACGACGTACGTTCAGACCTGCGATTTCGCCGGCTTCTTTGGTTGCCTGACGCTGGCTGTCGTTGAAGTATGCCGGAACAGTAATAACGGCGTCCGTTACCTCTGTGCCAAGATAATCTTCGGCAGTCTTTTTCATCTTTTGCAGGATAATCGCGCTGATTTCCTGAGGCGTGTACAGACGTCCGTCAATATCCACACGGGGAGTATTGTTGTCGCCCTTAACTACTTTATAAGGAACGCGTGCGATTTCGTTCGCGAGACGGTCATAGGTTTCACCCATGAAACGTTTGATAGAGTTCACGGTCTTAGTTGGGTTCGTGATAGCCTGACGCTTTGCGGGGTCACCCACTTTACGCTCGCCGCCATCGATGAAGCCTACTACAGACGGAGTGGTACGTTTACCTTCGGAGTTGGTAATAACGATAGGCTCATTGCCTTCCATAACTGCGACGCAGGAGTTTGTAGTTCCCAGGTCAATTCCAATAATCTTACTCATAGTTGTATGTTTTAAATGTTAATATTCGTCTTGGCGATAATTGCGCAGGGCAATTGTCACTTGTCAGTTATCAATTCTTGTGCCACGGTGATTTTTCTGCCAAAAGCCCTCGTTTTGTCTGCCAAAAGCAAGAATTATCTGCCAAAATGTCATAGTTATTGTGGAAAGTGAGGGATTTCTGTGTAATCAGAATAATGGGATTCGAAAATTGCCGCAGGCAATAATCGTTTGAGCACAAAGTGCGAAATAAGAAAATTGCTCGTCAATAATCGACGGAACGTAGTGGAGGAGAACCCTCCGACCGGGGGGGGAGAAGGCTCTCAGTCTTCTCTAAAAAGAATCAGGGGCGCCCATAGGATGCCCCTGCTCGTTTTAAGCGGAAAGTGAGGGATTCGAACCCCCGGTACGACGTAATGCGTACACCACATTTCGAGTGTGGCTCTTTCGACCACTCAGACAACTTTCCGAAAAAGCGGTTATATTCGCCATTTTTCTCGAGAAATACTTCTCTCGATTAAAAAGCGTGCAAAAGTACTGCTTTTTTTTGAATCCTGCAAGAAAAAAGTTTATTTTTTTTGTTTTTGCCACAAAATTGCGTCAGATTCGAGCGTCCAACCGTTCAAAATCGACGATGGTATGTATTCCAACGAGTTGTATAACCGTGAGCACGGCTCGTTGTTTGTGGCGATAACGGCATACAACAATCGCAAGTCCAAATGCCCGAATGCATATTCCTCCAAAGCCTTCACCGCCTCTGCTCCCAATCCGCGACCGCGATACTCCGGCGCAATATACATTCCGATGGCTGCACGGCGGTTTCGGATGTCCAAATCAAACAAATCTATACATCCGACACTTGCCCCGTCCGCCATTATCATCAGCCGCAATTGCTCGTCGCGGTACAAATCGCCGGTCGTATGGGCGATATACTCGCGCAAATCTTGTTGCGACAACGGATTATGGTTTGCGCCGTCCGCCCAGGCGGAGGCGTCGTTTTCCCACTGATAGAGGTAGGGCAGGTCGGTTGGTTCTATTTTGCGCAGCCTAATCATGCTCCAAGCAGTTTTTGCCACCATGTTTTGCGGCGTGGTAGTTCGTAAGACATCGGCGCCGGTTTGTTGTAATTGCCGGTATGAATCATTTGGTAGATAATCCCCCAGTCGGGCAATCCGCCCAGATTCCGGTCATCAATATACAAATCCGCCGTTACTTTCCGATTCGGGCGATTCTCCGGCAGTTCCTCCGGATAATTGGTGTTGACGGCATAAAACTCTAATCCGCGACTGCGGCAGTATTCCACCGCATCATCCAATAATTCGCCTTCGCGAACCGACCACAGAATCAGTTGGTGATGGTCAACCTCCTGCAAGCGTTTGAGCGAATCAATCGCAAACGGAATGGGTTTGCCGATTTTCGGGTATTCGTGGGTGACGATTGTGCCGTCAAAATCTACTGCGATGGTCATAGCGGTCGGGATTTAATATTGTTCTTCATTCGGATGCAGTTCAAAATACATCTTTTTCTCGGTCGGTTTGGTGAAATACCAGCCGATGGCGGCAATCGCTGCCACCCACAGCATGGACTGGTACGCGCCCATGAGATAATATGCTGCAAATGCCCAAACCATCGTGTTGCTCACCAGCAGAATCCGCAACATGGCAGACTTGCGGTATGCTTCCAAACGCGCCTCTTTGTCCTCAATACCGGCAATCTTGTTGCATTTCTTCTTGTGCCACCACAAGCCGCCCGGAACGGTCAGCAGTACATCGAAAATAATGATATATTGCATCACTTGCCCGATGGTCGAAAGCGGGTCAATGGGCGCAACAAGTTGTTTTACAATCAGCAAATACGCAACTGCCGCCACGCAAACCGTCAGCGCCATAATGCCGTAATAGTACCAGTTGAGGTTTTTGATGATTTTCTTCTCCATATTATATATTATAAGGTGTTATCCGTTGAACGCCACGCGGTTGACAATCGAGCGTCCGAGTGTTATTTCGTCTGTATATTCCAGTTCGTTTCCGACCGCCACGCCGCGTGCAATCTGCGAAATGGTCAGCGGCTCCGGTAGTGCTAATGCCGTCAGACGGCGGTAAATATAAAAGTTTGTCGTATCGCCCTCCATCGTAGTCGGCAGCGCCAGAATGACCTCTTTTATCTGCTCCGGCACAATGCGTTCCACCAGCGAATCAATCTCGATGTCTTTCGGTCCGATGCCGTCGATAGGGGAGATAATGCCGCCCAAGACATGATAAACCCCGTTGTATTGTCCCGTATTTTCAATCGACATCACATCCTGCACGTTTTCCACCACGCAGACGGTCTGATGGTCACGGTTTCGCGAACTGCAAATCGGGCAAACCTCCTCGTCCGAGATATTGTGGCAAATCCGGCAATACTTGACTTCCTGTTTCAGCCGCGTGAGCGAACCCGCAAACGCCTCCACCTCATTCGGCTGCTGGCGAAGCAGATGCAGCACGAGCCGCAGGGCTGTTTTTCTGCCTATTCCGGGCAGCGAAGCAACCTGATTGACCGCATTTTCAAGCAATATGGAGGGATAATCGCCCATGTTTTATCAAAAAAGACCTCCGTCTTGGAGGTCTTTTGGTAGTGCTACCCGGACTCGAACCGGGGTTTACGGCGTGAGAGGCCGTTGTCCTAGGCCACTAGACGATAGCACCTCGGGATTTTTTATCAAAGCGGCTGCAAAAGTACTGCTTTTTTTTGATATACCAAAATTTTTTGCAAAAAAAGTGTAATTTTTTTGTATATATTGGATTTTTTGTGTAATTTTGTACGATTTTTTGTGCAAAGTAGAATCTAATACATTCAAATATATGAAAACAAACTTTGGATTTGTGCGGGTGGCGGCTGCTGTGCCGACAATGCGTGTAGCGGATTGCGCTTATAATGTCAAGCAAGTCAAGAATCAGATTCTCGAAGCGCTGGAGGAAGGCGTGGAAGTCATCTGTTTCCCCGAATTGACAGTTACCGGCTACACCTGTGCCGACCTCTTTTTTACCCAACAGTTGCAATACAATGCCTTGCAGGCGTTGGAGCAGATTTGCCAGTTTACGCGCGAAAAACCGATTATTGTTCTTGTCGGCGCGCCGCTGAAGGTGGATAATAACCTTTATAACTGCGCTTTTGTCATGACCGATGGCGAGGTGGTGGGCGTTGTGCCGAAAATCAACCTGCCCAATACCGGCGAGTTCTACGAAAAGCGTTGGTTCACATCCGGCCGCGCGACCCGTGAGCACGACGGCAAACCGCGTATTCCATCCGTGGAATTATGGGGTGGGGACGTGCCCTTCGGCACAGACTTGCTCTTCATGACCCGCGATTATTGCTTTGGCATTGAAATCTGCGAGGACCTCTGGAGTCCGCTTCCGCCGTCCACGCAATTGGCAATTCAAGGCGCGGAGATTATCTTCAACCTCTCCAGTTCCAACTGTGTGACGGGCAAGCATGCTTACCGCCGCCAGATGATTACCCAACAATCCGCGCGCGTGCGCTGCGGTTATGTTTACACCAGTTCCGGCGTCGGCGAATCAACCACGGACGTTGTATTCTCCGGCTCGACCTACATCGCCGAGAATGGCGATTTGCTTGAACAAGGTGAACGCTTCCAGCGCGAGAACTACATGATTATCAGCGAGATAGATGTGGAGCGTCTCCGCACAGACCGTCAGCGTAATACGAACTTCACGAAAGACCAGCATGGTCACTACCGCAAAATAAATGTAGCGCCGATGGATCGCAGCGATGTATTCACCGAATCCGTCCACCGTCATTTCTCGCCGACACCTTTCCTGCCTGAAAAAGGCGATGAGGACAACTACTGCGGCGATGTGTTTGCCATCCAGACTTCCGCTTTGGCGCGTCGCTGGGAGCACACGCATGCCGAGACGATGGTCGTTGGCGTCAGCGGCGGCTTGGATTCAACGTTGGCGCTTCTTGTGGCGGTGCAGACAGCCGATATGCTTGGTTACGACCGCGAACGCGTGATTGGCGTTACCATGCCCGGCTTCGGCACGTCCGACCGAACATATCAGAATGCACTCGCGCTCATGGAGCAACTGGGCATCACCATTCAGGAGATTTCCATCCGCGAGATGGCAACTTTGCATCTCCACGACATTGACCATGACCTCGAAACGCACGATATAACCTACGAAAACGCCCAGGCGCGCATCCGCACGCTCGTGCTCATGGATTTGGCGAACAAACATAACGGCCTTGTGCTTGGCACAGGCGATATGAGCGAACTGGCGCTTGGCTGGTGCACCTACAGCGGCGACCAGATGTCTATGTATGGCGTCAATGCCGGTATTCCCAAGACGTTGGTGCGCTTCATGGTGCGTTACGGCGCGGAGAATTTCTTCGATGATGCCACCCGCCGCGTCTTGTTGGATGTCGTGGATACGCCTGTTTCGCCGGAACTGCTGCCGACGACTGACACCGGCGAAATCGCCCAAAATACCGAGGACAAGATTGGTCCGTATGACCTGCATGACTTCTTTATGTATTATTACTTGAGATACGGTTTTACCCGCGAAAAGATTGCGTACATGGCGTTGCAAGCCTTTGAGGACAAGTACTCCGAGGACGAAATTGTCAAATGGCTCAATGTCTTCATGCACCGCTTCTTTACGCAGCAGTTCAAGCGCTCGTGCATGCCTGACGGCCCGAAAGTAGTGCCTGTCAGCCTTTCGCCGCGCGGTGACCTCCGAATGCCTTCCGACGTATGCGAAATTTAGAAAACATATCGCTTCTGCCGTACAACACGTTCGGCATTGATGTCAAGGCGCGCCTGTTGGTGGAATACGACAGCCTTGACGAACTCCGCGAAGTCCTTAAAGCCCATCGCGGCGAGCGCATGCTCCACATCGGGCAGGGCTCTAACTTGCTGTTTACCAAAGACTTTGATGGTGTGCTCTTACATTCCCGCATGGCGCGTGCACGCTTTCTGGACGATGAAACGGTCGAGGCGCAGAACGGCTTGCGGCTGGATGATTTGATTGCCCAACTGACCGACATGCACTACTGCGGTTTGGAGAAACTCAGTCTTATCCCGGGCGAGGTCGGTGCGTCTGCCGTGCAGAACGTTGGCGCTTATGGCTGCGAGGCAAAGGACGTTATTCTTTCCGTCAAAGTCCTTGATACAGAGACGCTTACCGAGCGCGTGATGACCAACGCCGAGTGCCGTTTCGGTTATCGCGACAGCATTTTCAAGCACGAATACAAGGGCAAATACATCGTTATCTCCGTGGTTTATCATGTGGAGAAAGGCGATGCCCGCGCCAAACGGGAGGAAATCATCCAAACCCGTCTTGCCAAACTGCCCGAAGTGGGCAAAATAGGTAGTGCCGGTTCATTCTTTATGAATCCGTTTGTGTCCGAAGAACAAGCAAATGCGCTCCTCAAACTCTTCCCTGCCATGCCGCATTTTGAGAGCCCGCAGGGCGTGAAGATTCCCGCTGCTTGGCTGATTGAACAATGCGGCTGGAAAGGCAAATCATTGGGTGGCGCACAGGTTTGGTACAAGCAGCCGCTGGTTATCGTCAATGCCGAAGGCAAAGCCACGCCCGACGACATTATCAACCTCGCAAAACAAGTCTCCGACTCCGTTTTCGACAAATTCAACATCCGCATCAATCCAGAGGTGAACTATATATAAATTGTAAATCGCTAAATCGTAAATATCATGGCATCTTTTGTAGTAGAAGGCGGTCACAAACTGCATGGCGAAATCACTCCCTGCGGCGCAAAGAACGAAGCGTTGCAAGTACTGTGTGCGGTCGTTTTGACGCGCGAAGAGGTAATTATCCGAAATTTACCTGACATTCTCGACGTAAATAACCTCATCGACCTGCTCGAAAAGATTGGCGTGCAAGTCAACCGTCTCGCCAAAGGAACGGTCAAATTCCGCGCCGGCAATTTGAATCATGGCTATCTCAACAGCCTCGATTTTCTCAAGCGTTGCAACAAGCTGCGCGGCTCGGTCATGCTCATTGGTCCGCTCTTGGCGCGTTTGGGAGAAGTGACGTATGCCAAGCCCGGCGGAGACAAGATTGGCCGTCGCCGTCTGGATACGCATTTCCAGGGCATGTACAACCTCGGCGCACGCTTTGAATACAAGCCTGACATCCTTGCTTATACTTTCAAAACGCCAAACGGCTTGAACGGCTCCTATATGCTTTTGGACGAAGCCTCTGTTACCGGAACTGCCAATATTGTCATGGCGGCTGTCATGGCGCAGGGAACGACCACGATTTACAACGCGGCCTGCGAACCCTATATCCAACAGCTTTGCAAGATGCTCAACCGCATGGGGGCCAAAATCAGCGGAGTAGGGTCGAATCTCCTGACCATCGAAGGTGTCAAGGAACTGCACGGCACAGACCATACGCTTTTGCCCGATATGATTGAAGTCGGCTCGTTCATTGGTATGGCGGCGATTACAGGTTCCGAACTGACCATCAAAAACGTCTCCTGCAAGGACTTGGGCATTATTCCGGAGGCTTTCCGCCGTCTCGGTATAACGGTTGAGGAGCGCGGCGATGACTTGTATATCCCTGCGCAGGAGCATTATCAGATAGATTCTTTCCTCGACGGCTCTATTCTTACCGTGGCGGATGCGCCCTGGCCGGGTCTTACGCCGGACTTGTTGTCAGTTATTTTGGTTGTAGCTACGCAGGCGCGCGGTTCGGTTTTGATTCATCAGAAGATGTTCGAATCCCGTTTGTTCTTTGTGGATAAACTGATTGACATGGGTGCGCAGATTATCTTGTGCGACCCGCACAGGGCGGTTGTGATTGGTCACGACCATCAGCGTCAGTTGAAGAAGAACAACATGACCAGTCCTGATATTCGTGCCGGTATAGCGATGTTGATTGCTGCGATGAGTGCTGATGGCAAGTCTCGCATTGATCACATTGACCAGATTGACCGTGGTTACGAAAACATCGAAGGTCGTCTCAACGCCATCGGTGCCCGCATCACCCGCGAAGAATAATCGAGGCAAAGACGGCAAAAGGACGGCAAAAGGACGGCAAAAGAAGCCGACTAAAGGCTGAATGAAAGCCGATTTTTAAAAAACAACAGAACACACACAAAAGTATATGGCAACAGCAGATTATGATCATCCAATCAGTGGAATGCATGGAAGAATTGATCGCAAAAGTACCACTTACCACGCTCAGCGTTGGGGAAAGGATGTGACTTCGCATTACCCGTTAAAACGCAATAAGAAGAAGATTACGAAGCATCAGCACGAACTTAATAAATCTTTTGCGGAAGTCGTACAACAGGCAAAAATCGAACTCGCAGACCCGCAGAAGCGTGCTGTCTGGCAGCAACGTTTCGACGAGCAGAAAACCACGGCCGAAAAGCCCTACGTTATCCTCCGCAACTTTGTTATAGCATCCCTTACCAAACAAAATTAGGAGAATAAGGCAGGGTACAAATTGTACCCCCCCCTTGAAGATAAAACGAGAATGAAACACCTTATATTATATATTGCATTGGTCTGTGCGGCGGTGATGGCGACGCAAGGATTGCCGGCACAAGTCGTGGAACCCGTGAAATGGAGCGGGGAAGTTGTTGGCGACAGCGTGCGGCTGACAGCGGTAATCGAGGACGGATGGCACATGACGCTGATTTCGCTCGGCGAAGAAACGGTCGGCGAAGAATATGAGGGTGTTTATTCCGTGACACTGGCAAAGGCCGTGCCGGTACGCTTCAACGCCTGCGACGACAAAATGTGCACCGCGCCGGAAGTGTGGGAGTTAACGGATGAACGGATGAATGGATTAACGGATGAAGGGGGGACAGGCCGTTCGCTGTGGATAATCTTCCTGTTAGGCTTGCTCGGCGGATTCATGGCGATATTCACGCCGTGCGTGTGGCCAATCATCCCGATGACGGTGTCGTTCTTCCTGAAAAAAGGCGGCGGCATAAAAGATGCAGTACTATACGGCTTGAGCATTGTGATTATCTATGTCGGATTAGGTCTGCTGATAACGGTTATATTCGGTGCGTCGGCACTTAATGCGCTGTCCACCAATGCGATAGTGAACCTGTTCTTCTTTGCGCTGTTAGTGGCGTTTGCGCTGTCGTTCTTCGGACTGTTCGAGATAACGCTGCCGGATTCATGGTCCACGGCATTGGACAGCAAAGCCCGCTCGACCGGCGGATTTGTGAGCATATTGCTGATGGCGTTTACGTTAGTGATTGTGTCGTTCTCCTGCACAGGACCGATTATCGGGACGTTGTTGGTGGAGGCTGCAGGACGGTCGCTGCTTGCTCCGGCGTTGGGTATGTTTGGCTTTGCGATAGCGTTGGCATTGCCGTTTGCGCTGTTCGCGATGTTCCCTGAGTGGATGAAGCAGCTGCCGAAGTCGGGCGAATGGATGAAGTCATTCAAGGTGACGCTGGCGTTGTTCCTGTCCGTAGCGGATATGGCATACGGCTGGGGGATTCTGCCGCGGTGGCTGTTTATCACGCTGTGGATTATCTGCTTTGCAGGCTTGGGCGTATATCTGATTCGCAAGAGTTGGGTGGGGAAGACGCTTGCCGTTTTGTCTTTTGCCTTTGCGGTTTATCTCGTTCCAGGACTTTGGGGCGCGCCGGTGAAGATTATTGCCGCCTTTGTTCCGCCGATGCCTGTGGAGGGACGCGAAGTATTTGATGACTATGAGCAGGGGCTGCTCTTCGCAAAACAGGAAAACAAGCCCGTATTGCTTGATTTTACGGGCTATGGCTGCGTGAACTGCCGGAAAATGGAAGCGCATGTGTTGTCGGCGGACACAGTACAGCAACGGTTGAAGAATTATGTGCTGATTACGCTGTATGTGGATGACAAACAGGACAAGGATTCGGACGGCGAAAGCGAAGGCAACGAGAACAGCCGTTTGCAGCGCGAGGTGTATGGCTCGAACGCGCAGCCGTATTATATCCAACTGTCGCCGGACGGGGAAAAGATAAGCGAACCGTACTCGTTCTCGGTGGATGTGGAGGAGTTTTTGAATTGGCTAAAATACTAAAATCATTGCTATATGATGGCTTTTGATAACGAAAAATATATCACTATTCAGTCGGAGCATATCCGCGAGCGCATTGCGCAGTTCGGCAACAAATTGTATCTGGAATTAGGCGGCAAGTTGTTTGATGATATGCACGCGAGCCGTGTGCTGCCGGGCTTTCAGCCGGACAGCAAGTTGCAGATGTTGACGCAACTCCGTGATTCGTTGGAGATTCTGATTGTGCTCTCGGCGCTTGATATCGAGCGGAACAAAGTGCGTCAGGACCTCGGTATAACTTACGACGAGGACGTTTTGCGTCTGCGCGAGGAATTTATGCAGCGCGGCTTCCTGGTGTCGTCCGTCGTGATTACGCACTATTCGGGACAGCGTTCCGCCGATGCCTACCGCCAGCGTCTGGAGCGGATGGGCATACGGGTGTATTACCATTATACGATTGAAGGCTACCCGCATAATGTGGAGCTGATTGCGTCGGAAGAAGGCTTCGGACGTAATGATTTCATCGAGACGACGCGTCCGTTGGTGGTGGTTACAGCGCCCGGTCCGGGAAGCGGCAAGATGGCGGTTTGCTTGAGTCAGTTGTACAATGAACAACAGCGCGGCCGCGAGGCGGGCTATGCAAAGTTCGAGACGTTTCCGGTGTGGAACCTTCCGCTCAAACATCCGCTGAATGTGGCCTACGAAGCAGCTACGGCGGATATTCAGGATGTGAACATGCTTGACCCGTTCCATCTGGAGGCGTATGGCACAACGGCGGTCAATTACAACCGCGACATCGAGATTTATCCTGTGCTCGACGCGCTGTTCACGTCTATTTACGGCAAAAACCCTTACAAGTCGCCGACGGATATGGGTGTGAACATGGTGGGTTTCTGCATCAGCGATGACGAGGCAGTACGCGAGGCGAGCAAACAGGAGATTATCCGCCGGTATTTCCAGGCGGTATGCCGTTTGGCAAACGGTGCGGTCAATGAGCCGGAAATAAAGAAATTGGCGCTGCTGCAACAGCAGTTAGGTATCAATACGGCTTACCGTAAGACCACGGTGGCAGCCCGCGAACGGCGTGCGCTGACGGGAGCTATCCATAACGGCGTTTGTGCGCATTGCGCGGCGATTGAATTGCCGGACGGACGGATTATTACTGCCGAGGCGGGGGACTTGTTAGGCTCATCAGCCGCTTTGCTGCTTAATGCAATGAAGGAACTGGCGGGCATAGACCACTCGCGGCGCCTTATTCCGCAAGAGATAATCAAGACGAAAATCAGCTACTTGCATGGCAAGAACCCGCGTCTGCATACGGATGAGTTATTAGTGGCATTGTCGGTGCTGTCGCTGAACGACGATAACTGCCGCCGCGCGCTGGATACGCTGCCGCTGCTGAAAGGCTGTCAGGCACATTCGACCGTGATGCTCAAGCATGTGGACTGGAATACCTTCAAGAAATTAGGCATCGACTTGACGACCGATCCGGCAAAGAAATAGCGGACAAACAATCATGGACATCGCATTATTGATATTGGCAGGCATATTCATGCTGGTTGGCATAATCGGATGTATCGTTCCCGGATTGCCGGGCGCCCCGATTGCGTATGCCGGTCTATGGATTGCTCAGGCTTCGGAATGCGTGGATTTCAGTTGGCAGTTCCTGCTGATTTGGGGCATTGTTACGATAGTTGTTGCCGTATTGGATTACTTTGTTCCGGCTTGGGGCACGAAGTACTTCGGCGGCACAAAATACGGCGTGTGGGGCAGTACGATTGGCGTGTTTGCCGGACTAATCTTTGGTGCAGTCGGGGTGATTGTATGTCCGTTGATTGGCGCCGTAATCGGCGAACTGATTGGCGGTAAGGAAGTGGAAGATGCTTTCAAGGCAGGCTGGGGGAGTTTCATTGGTTTGCTTTGCGGAACGCTGCTCAAACTAATCTGCTGCGGTTTGATGACCGTGGCACTTATTCAAGCGATTTGGTAGAAAAATATACTATGTATCAGAACAAGAACTATGACACGAAACGTCCGCCGGAAAAAGAAATGGTTTTCGGGCTGCGGGCAGTAATGGAGGCGCTGGATGCCGGAAAAGTGTTTGACAAGATTATGCTGCGCCGCGACATGAACTCCGCCATAGGGCGCGAATTGCTTAACAAACTGGAGACCTTGCAGGCACCGATGGTTATTCAGCGTGTGCCGGTGGAGCGGCTGAATCAGTTTACGGACAAGAACCATCAGGGCGTGATTGCATTTCTGTCACCGGTAGAGTTTTTCCGCGTGGAGGATGTGGTGCAAAGTGTCTTTGAAGAAGGCAGAACGCCGTTTCTGATGGTGCTGGACGGCGTGACAGATGTGCGGAACTTCGGTGCCATTGCGCGAACTTGCGCCTGTGCAGGTGTGGATGCGTTGGTTATCGGCGCGCGCGGCGGAGCGGCTGTGAACGGCGATGCCATCAAGGCTTCTGCGGGAGCGTTACACACGTTGCCGGTTTGCAAGGTGGATAATATGCAGAATTGTTTGCGGTACTTGCGCGACAGCGGATTAAGTATTGTGGCAGCAACGGAACATACCGACAAGAACTATACCGAGGCGGATATGACCGCGCCTCTGGCAATTGTTATGGGGAACGAGGAAAAAGGTATTTACGAAGAAAACCTCAAGCTCTGCAACGAGAAAGTGCGGATACCGATGACGGGAACGATTGAGTCGCTGAATGTCAGTGTCGCAGCGGGCGTGATGATGTATGAAGCCGTCCGGCAACGTATGCTTGCCGTATAGTTATTCCAAATGCTCGGAAAAATAGAAGGCAGTGTCCTTTGAAAGAGCGGGATAAAGGATGCGGATAAGGTCCGACAGAATGTAATCGGGACGGACGACGCCGGTTTCCCAGAAATCATTGCCGCCTTGTGGGGTGGAGCGGCGCATAAAGTTATACACCTCGCCGGATTTATAGGACTTGAACCACGTGTGCTTTTCGTCCATTTGGGCTAATTCTGCCAATGTCTTTGCAGGGCAGCCAACCCAAACATCTGCATCGGAAAAATTGTGTATGGCGGTTTCAATCCCCAATGGAATGGAGAAATGCGAGGTGTCATTGGCATAGAAATAATTCGCTCCGGCATCACGGAACAAAACGCCCATGTAGGTATTTCCGGAAGGCATATACCATGTGCCGCGGAAATTGTTGCCGGACATAATCGTCCGGCGGCTTGACAGATGCTCCGTTTGTGCTTTCTGCGCATTGTAGGAAGCGACCACTTCCGCGAAAATAGAATCGGCAAGCGGCAGACAATCAAAGAAAGCCCCCACAAAACGTATCCATTCGGCGCGTGCCAGTGGGTCATTTTCCGTCCACTCATTATTATATATAATAGGTATCGCCAAACTGCGGAGTTTTTCCGTCGCGGCATCACCTTGGGCGTAGGTGGAAACCATTACAGCTTCCGGAGCTGTCCGGATTATCCGTTCCACATCGGGCGTCATGGCATCGCCGACATTCATCACTTCGTGATTGTCAGACGGCTCAAACACGTCACGGTTATAGACAATCTCCGGCGAGCAAATGCCATAAACGGCATCCAACTGTCCGAGCGCCTTGAGAAAACCGATGTGCGTGCAGGATGTGACCGTCAGCCGTTTGACGGGGATTCGGAGGGTTAGACCGTCAGAGGGAGTGGAAACACTGTCGGACTTGACAAGATAGTATTTTTGCAAAATCTCGCCTTGCTGCCAAGGGCTGTACGCCAAAACCGTGGTGTATGCATCATTGGAAATAATGGAGAATCCGTTGGCATAACTGTTGCTTTCCGGATGGTCGGAGTAGGGCTTTGACATCGTGCATGAAGCCAGCAGAAACAACACAAAGATGTAGCAAAAAGAAGGCGTTTTCATATACAAATTGCGATTTGAGGCTGCAAAGGTACAGAATATTTTGGAAATTTGCAAATAAATTTGTGTATATCGGGAAAATGTTGTAATTTTGCGCGCTAATTTTGAGATTATGAGTATAGCAGAGCAAATAGCAGAGTTGCAAAAGCAGGTAGAAGTGCTGAAAGCCGCCAGTGCGGAAGAACTGGAAGCGCTGCGTCTGAAGTACATGTCGAAAAAAGGTGCTATCCCGCAACTGTTCGAGCAGTTTAAAGCCGTTCCGAAAGAAGAAAAAGCGACACTCGGTGCGTCCATTAACCATCTTCGCCAACAGGCAGAAGCGCGATTCAACGAGTTGCGCGAGCAGTTGGGCAGTATGGCCAACCAAGCCTATGCCGATAAGCAGGACTTGACCCGTACGCCGGATCCGATAGAATTAGGTACCCGCCATCCGCTGTCACTGGTTCGCGAGGAGATTATTGATATCTTCTCCCGCATCGGATTTACGGTGGCTGACGGACCGGAAGTGGAGGATGACAAGCACGTGTTCTCGTTGCTGAACTTCGCTCCCGAACATCCGGCACGCGATATGCAGGACACGTTCTTTGTGGAGAAAGAAGAAGGCGTCCAGAAACCGTCGGATATCCTGCTGCGCACGCATACATCCAGTGTCCAGACACGCGTCATGACCTCGCAACAGCCACCAATCCGCGTGCTTTGCCCGGGGCGCGTATATCGCAATGAGGCTATTTCGGCACGTGCACACTGCTTCTTCCATCAGGTGGAAGGACTGTATATTGACAAGAATGTCAGTTTCGCCGATTTGCGCGAAGCGTTGCTGTATTTTGCCAAAGAGATGTTCGGCGCAGAGACGAAAATCCGTCTGCGTCCGAGTTACTTCCCGTTCACAGAGCCGAGTGCAGAGATGGATATATCCTGTGACATCTGCGGCGGAAAGGGCTGTGCGTTCTGCAAAGGAACCGGCTGGGTGGAGATTCTTGGCTGCGGTATGGTTGACCCGAACGTATTGGAAGCCTGCGGCATTGACAGCAAGGTTTATACCGGCTATGCTTTCGGTATGGGCGTAGAGCGTATCGCGAACCTGAAATACAGAGTGAAAGACCTGCGTTTGTTCTCTGAAAATGATGTGAGATTTTTGCGTCAATTTGAGAGTTGCTAAAAAAAAGTGCAAAAAAATTTGCACGTTCCAAAAAAAAGCAGTACTTTTGCAGCCGTTTTTGTGCAAATGAAAGAAAACCTGATAAATCTTGATACCCTGGAGCTCGGGCTTCATACCTATGAATACCACGTGGATAGTGCGTATTTAAAGGGGATAGAGAAGAGTGAGCTGCTTGGCGGAGAGATAGATGCACGAGCCGAATTGCGCCTTCGCGAGATGGATTATGATATCCGCGTTTGGGCGCGCGCAACGGTGCAGGTTACTTGTGACAGATGCCTGGAACCTATGACAATAACCGTAGAGGCGGAAGACGACATGACCGCCGATACCCAGGACGAAAGCAAAAACAAAACAAAAGAAATCGACCTTAATTGGTTGGCCTATGAATTGATAGTAGTAAATCTTCCGTTGGTGCATAGTCACCAAGCCGGTGGTTGCAATCCGGAAATGGATTCTCTTCTCCAAGACCACCTTTGTACCACGGAGGAGCCCGAAGCTATAAATGAATAAATGAAAAAAATGTAAATTACTAAATCGTAAATCATTATGGCACATCCTAAACGAAGACAATCGCACACCAGACAAGCGAAACGTCGTACCCATGACGTGGCAAAGATGCCGGCATTGGCAATCTGCCCGAACTGCGGTGCTCATTACATTTATCACACTGTATGCCCGAGCTGTGGCTACTATCGTGGTAAACTGGCTGTAGAACAGGCCGCAGAAGCATAATAGTGCTCGAATACAAACCAACAACACGCCTCAAGTCACTTGGGGCTGTTGTTGCGTAATTCGACCGAGACCTTAGCATGACAATTTAGTAAAACACTATGATGCCCGTAAGGGCAAATTAAACAAGCCCGTGAGGGTAGTAATTAATCCTTAACAAATTATGTTCGAACGTAACAATTTCTCCCGCCGTCCGGGAGGCTTCCGTCAGAGCGAGAGCCCGCGTGAGCAAAAAGGACAATCAACTAATGGGGAACGTCGTCCCCGCCAACGTTTTATTCGTACCGCCGATGGTCAGACCCGTTCCATTGTACACGACCAGAGTCGACCGAGATTTAACCCGAATGCCCGTCCGGGGGAACAGCGTACTGATTTCCGCCGTGAACGTCCGCAATTCGGAGAGCGCCAGGAGCGTCCGCAATACGGCGATCGTATGCCGCGCGGATTCAGAAGCGAAAACAATGATGGACAACCGCGCCAACAGTTCCGTCCGCGTCCGCAGCACAACAAAAATGTCTATAGCCAGAAAAAACGTCAGGAGTTTGCCGAGCGTTATGAGGATCCTACAAAGCCAATCCGTCTGAACAAATATCTTGCAAATGCCGGTATTTGCAGCCGTCGCGAGGCAGATGATTTCATTCAGGCAGGCGTAATCAGCGTAAATGGCGAAGTCGTTTCGTCATTGGGCGCAAAGGTGTGACAAAATCATGTTCCATGACCAGCCTGTCCGTCGTGAGCGCAAAGTATATCTGCTGCTCAACAAACCGAAGAACACGGTAACTACTACCGATGATCCGGAAGAACGCAGAACAGTTATGGATATTGTGCAGAACGCATGTTCGGAGCGCATTTATCCCGTAGGCCGTCTGGATAGAAACACGACCGGAGTACTGCTGTTGACCAATGACGGCGACCTTGCCGCCAAACTGACACATCCGAAGTTCGGCAAGAAGAAGATATATGCCGTAACCTTGGATCGCGATTTGGAAGAAGTAGATGAGGCGATAATCCGCAACGGTATCGTACTGGACGATGAGAAAATCGTGCCTGATGCACTGGAGTTCCCGAAAGAAGACCGCAAGCATATCGGCATGGAAATTCACTCGGGACAGAACCGCGTTGTACGCCGTATCTTCGAGAAAGTCGGCTACAAAGTGACGGCACTTGACCGCGTCAGCTTCGCCGGCTTGACGAAGAAAAACGTCAGCCGTGGCCGTTATCGTTTCCTGACTCCGAAAGAAGTGAGCATGCTCCAAATGGGTGCATTTGAATGATAAGCAAAACGCTATATCGTGCTTTGATGCTGCTGATTGCAGTTATTTTCCCGCTGTCACTTGTCTGTGCTGAAAAAGTACCGGCAGGTGACAGGCGGTTTACATGGGTTGGCAGAGCGTCTTATGGTGTAAACAACGAAGTAACCTTTGACTGGACGGCCACATATTGCCGAATCCGGTTCAAGGGAGATACGTTGCGTATGCGCGTTACAGACACCAAGCGCAATTATTATAACGTATATATAGACCGCGCGCAGGACGCCCAGCCTACATTGGTTTTGACCACTCAAGGCGATAGCGTTTATGAGTTTGTCATGCACCGTTGCAACCATGTGCATAATGTGGTGCTGCAAAAACGCACGGAAGCAGAGCAGGGGAGAAACACCTTTTATTGGTTCGAGACCGACGGACATTTCCTGCAGGCAGAGCCTTACCGGATGAGGCAAATTGAATTTATAGGCGACAGTTATACCTGCGGCTACGGCATTGAGAATTGTGATTCGACAGACCATTTTACGCCGGAGACGGAAAACGTATGCAAGTCGTTCGTGTCGCTTGTTGCCCATAAACTCAAGGCGGATTATACAGTAATTGCCCATTCCGGAATGGGAGTCTGCCGGAACTATAATTCCAAATATCCGGGCTGGACAATGCCGAAACGCTATAATTGTTGGTTTGACATGGATTCTACAATTCGGTACTACGGCAACAGCGAGTGGCGTCCGGTGACCGTGATTATGTTGGGCGGAAACGATTTCTCGTGCGGTGTGACGCCGAATTATGAGAAATTCCGGGACGCGTACTTCAGTATATTGAATCAACTGGATGACAGCATGGTGGTTGTTTGCTGTTCAAAAACAAAGGACACGGAATTAAGCCGTTATGTGGAACGCGTTGTTCTGGAATGTGACCATCCGAACGCCTATTTCTTTGCGGCGGATTTTGACGCTTACACCAATCACCGCCAATATCTTGGTGCAGACAAGCACCCCAATGAAAAAGCGCACCGCCTGTTGGCGGAGCAGCTTTATGGATTTCTCAAGATATTTTTCTAAAGACGAAATCTACGCTTCCTTAATTTCGCCGGAGTCATAGGCTTCGCGCAAACGCTTCAGGTCTTCAACCTGTTGTAGCAGTTCTTTGCCCAAATCCGTATCACGGACTAACATACGATGACCTGTAAAATCTTGCAGAAGTGTGCGCGAATGGATGTCGCTGCCAGACAAAACGGCTTGTTCGCGGCTTTCAAACTCATCATGTTCCACCAACTGGATGCCGTGGCTATTATATATTAAGGTGTAGCCGGCAATGCCGGTTTTCTCCTGATAAGGCTTGGAGAAACCTCCGTCGATCACGAAGCGCTTGCCTTCCGCACGCATCGGCGTTTCGCCTTTGATGGTACGTACGGGGATATGTCCGTTGATGATTCTGCCTTGTTGAGAATCCAAACCAAACTCTGCAAGAATGGCCTCGCAAATATCTTTTTGGTCAGCAAGGGTGTAGTAAGCACCTTTCTTTTCCTTTTCCAGTTCAGGGTCTTTGATGAAGTAGCGCTCAAAGGTAGTCATCTTGTCTTTGTTGAAGAGCGGCGAACCGGCTCCGCACCACAGATAAAGCATGTAATCAAGCGCGTTTTCCTTGTCTTTGCCCTGACCGTAGTATGCGCAGCGAACAATCTCATCAATGCGCTCCATGAGTGCACGTCCTTTGACGCGTTTGCCGCAGACATCAACCTCGGTAAACGAACCGTCCTCGTTGAGCGGAATGGCAGCGTGATAGAGCAAGAATCCGTTGCGGACAAGGAACAGCGATCCGTGCTGGTAAAGCATCTTCAGGTGCTTTTGCAGTTTTTCGGATTTGCGGAAAGAACGGGCAAGTTGAGCCATTAGTTCCTGTTCCTCGACGGACAAATCATAGGGAGCAGCCGGATTGACAGTCGGCAGATTTGTATCTGTGAGCGGGTAGGTTTTGCCGTTGACGGTAATAGTGCCCTCGCCGAAATTGATTTTGTCCAGGAAGAGACGGTCGTTCATCTGCCACTCGGGATGACGGAGAATGATCTGACCCTCAAGTTTGAACTGTATAATCGAAATTGCCTTATGCATCTTCGCCATCAGTTGGGCAGAGCGGGTAAGACGCGGATTGTTCTCAAAGTCCTTGGTTTGCCAAATCTTGCAGGCATCATCGCCATAGGTTTCCATCGCAAAGTTGGCAAGCGGGAGCAAATTGATGCCATAGCCTTCTTCCAAGGTCTCAATATTGGCATAGCGGGTGCTGACACGCAGGACGGTAGCAATCAGCGCCAGATTTCCGGCAGCAGCGCCCATCCATTCGATGTCGTGGTTGCCCCACTGCACATCGTAATCATGAACGGTGGCAAGCACCTCCATAATCTTGTCTGCGCCCGGACCGCGGTCAAAGATATCGCCGACAACGTGCATCGTGTCAATGGTCAGGCTGTGAATGAGGTAGGAAACCTGTATGAGCAAATCTTCGGCGCTACCGGTCTCGATAATGCCGTTAATAATGGCGTTGTAGTAATTGGAGCGGTCGTGTTCAATACTGGATTCATGGAGCAACTCCTCAATAACATAAGTAAACGAGGGTGGAAGGAGTTTGCGCACTTTGGAGCGGGAATACTTGACCGTTACGGCACGAGCAACATTAACAACCTGATGCAGACGGCGACGATACCAGTCATCCACCGTATTTCCTGCATCTGCAGGCATCGCCTCATGCTTCAGACCTTCATTGCGCACCAACTCGATTCGTTCGTCAGGGTAGTATATCAGTGCACAAAGGGCACGTTTCTCGGCTTCTGTGATTGTTTCGGCATAAATATCATCCACTTTGCGGCGGACTACGCCGGAAGCGTTCTTAATCATGTGAATGAATGCGCTGCTTGCGCCGTGCAAATCGCTGACAAAGTGCTCTGTGCCTTTTGGCAGGCTCAGAATGGCACGAAGGTTAATAAGTTCGCTGACAACGGCATTGCTATTGGGAAATTTCTCACTTAACAGCCGTAAATAACGGTCTTCATTGTATTTGATTTGGCTCATAATCTGAATTTTGCCGCAAATGTACTACATTTTTTTGAAATACGCAAATTATTGCGTATAATTGCGTAATTTTTTGTTTCTATCGTCTCGCTAACGTCTCGGTAGCGTCTCGGCTGGGACTCGAAAAGGGGAGGTCGTTTTTTTAGTTATTTTCTGCATAGAAAAGGGCTGTAGAAATGTGAACTGAAAAAACAGGGCATAAAATGTGAACTTTGCAGATGAAAACAGTGTAAAATTTTCAAATATATTATTTGATGTGACGGAAGAGGTTGTCATATGTGAACATAAAGATGGAGGTATAGGCGAAATGGAGTCCGAAAGGCTACTTTTCAGGGTGGGATGTTTATATCCAGATACATACGTGTATTTTAATAATGTAAAATGCTGTAAATCAGCAGTTATATAATTTAATTAAAGTGATACTTTGCGATTCTTTTTGCAAATGTATTAATTTATGCAAAAATCCACATAAATCTGCAAATAAATAATTGTAATATATTGTAAATCAGCAAAATTATACGATTTAATAAAAGTATTAGATATTTGTATTTTCAGTAATCCCCATGTATTGCCGGAAGATAGCTTCTTTTTTAATGTTAACTAGAGTTTGCAAATGTGAAATCGAAAAATATAAAATTTTCTTTTCGAAAAATTTGCAGATGTGAAAAAGTTTTCATAATTTTGCAGCGTTTTTCTGTTGCGATATTTGCAAAAAGATGCACAGAGGGACGAAAATATTCAATTCTGGAGGAAAAGAAAAATGAACGAACGTCAACGATTGGAACAAGTAATCGAAGCGGAAAAAATGTCCGCGAAACAGTTTGCACAGGAAATCGGTATTCAAGGCGGCACATTAAGTAATATTATCAATGGCCGGAATAATCCGAGTTTGGACGTGTTACAGCGCGTTCTGAACCGCTTCAGGACGCTGTCAAGCGACTGGTTAATACTGGGTGTAGGTTCGATGTATCGTCCCAATGGCGAAGGACCGGACAACACCTTATTTAATATAAAGCCGCTTGAACAGACGAAAAAAGAAGATGAGACAGCTGCCAAACCGGCTTCTGAAACGCAAAATATGCCTGTCGTCGCTCCGGCAGCTGCCAAAACGGTTGAGAAAGTGGTCATTTTCTATTCAGACGGCACGTTTGAAGAACGATAGAAAATGTTATAGAGCAACTATTCGGAATTTTTTACAAAAAAAATTTGCAAATGCGGTAAAATTTTAGTAATTTTGCCGCGTTTTTTGTGCAACTATTAAATCATCAATATAATGAATTTATCGGAATTAACTGAAAAGATCTACGCAGAAGGCGTGGAAAAGGGCAACCATGAGGCACAACGCGTGTTGGACGAGGCTAACAAGAAGGCCGCAGAAATCATAGCGAAAGCCGAAAAAGAGGCTGCCGAGAAAGTGGCAAAAGCCGAAAAGAGTGCGCAAGAGCTGGATGCTCACACAAAAGCCGAGTTGAAACTGTACACCGAGCAGGCGATGAACGCGCTGAAGACGGCAGTTGTGGATTTGCTGAACGGCGAAATCGTCGCTGCTAACGTGAAAGCGGCAACGGCTGATGCAAAATTCATGCAGGGCGTGATTGCAAAGATTGCCGAAGCAATGGCAAAAGACGGCGATGTACGCATTGAAGCAAAAGATGCCGATGCACTGAAAAAGTATTTCGCGGCCAATGCAAAAGGCCTGTTGGACAAAGGCGTGAAAATCGAGGAAGTAAAGGGCTTGAAAACCGACTTCCAGATTGTCAGCGAGAAAGGCGGCTATAAACTGACGTTCGGCGATGCCGAATTTGAATCGTTCTTCAAGGCATTTTTGCGTCCGCAACTGATTGAATTGCTGTTCTAATATGGGCTACGAATGTTTATTGACAGGTTTGCCGGATGCCGGTGCACTCTCGATGGAGGCGCTGGAGGAACAGCTGGATGAAAGCCTGAAGGATAATGACAAGGAACAGCTGCGTTTGCTGAAACTGCGTTCCCGCGAGGGTGCGTGCCAGTTTGTGTTGGATTGGCTTGACTTTACCAAAGCGGTCAATAATGTCCTGACGGCCGAAGTGTGCCGCAAGCACGGCTTGGATCCAAGCAAATACGTTATCGGCGAAATGCCCGATGAAATCGCACCGGAAGTGAAGAACGTCGGCAAAGAAGCCGATTTGTACCGGCGCGAACATTTGATTGATGCGCTGTACCTCGCGTGGCTGGATGAACGTACAGAAATGATTACGTTCTCGCTGGAAAATGTATTGGCGTACTATCTGAAGACGCAGATTCTGAACCGCTGGACAGACCTGACGCCCGAAAAAGGCGAAGGTGTGTTCCGTGAGATGGTAAAAGATATGAAAAAAGGTATCAACCTTTAATCGTGCCCTTGTGGCTAAGAAAAAGGGAATCAAATTATAACAATATATGACAACAGGAAAAGTTAAAGGAATCATCTCAAACCTTGTAACGGTGGGCGTGGATGGTCCTGTAGCACAAAACGAAATCTGCTATATTTCGGTAGGTGAAACGAAATTGATGGCAGAGGTAATCAAAGTATCGGGCGAAAACGTCTATGTGCAGGTGTTTGAATCCACACGCGGACTGAAAGTCGGCAATGCGGTTGAATTCACCGGCCACATGCTGGAAGCAACACTCGGTCCGGGTTTGCTGTCGCGCAACTATGACGGTTTGCAGAATGACCTCGACAAACAAACAGGTGTCTTCCTTAAGCGCGGTGAGTATAATTTCCCGCTTGACAAGGAGAAACTGTGGAAGTTTGAACCGATAGCCAAAGTCGGCGACAAAGTCGAGGCAGCGACATGGCTGGGCGAAGTGGATGAAAACCACCAGCCGCACAAAATCATGGTGCCGTTTGTATTCGAAGGTGTTTATACGGTCAAAAGCATTGCGAAGGCAGGCGAATACAAAATCGAGGACCAAATCGCAGTGCTGACAGACGCAGACGGAAAAGACCATGTAGTAACGATGGTGCAGAAATGGCCGGTGAAGAAGGCTATTCTGGCGTATCGCGAGAAACCGCGTCCATTCAAATTGCTCGAAACAGGTGTGCGTACGATTGACACGGCGAACCCCATTTGCGAAGGCGGTACAGGATTTATTCCGGGTCCGTTCGGAACAGGTAAAACCGTGCTCCAGCATGCTATCTCGAAGCAGGCGGAGGCGGATATCGTAGTTATCGCCGCTTGCGGTGAGCGTGCCAATGAGGTTGTGGAGACGTTTACGGAGTTCCCCGAACTGGACGACCCGCACACCGGACGCAAACTAATGGAGCGTACCATCATCATCGCCAACACCTCGAATATGCCGGTGGCAAGCCGTGAGGCATCCGTTTATACGTCCATGACGATTGCGGAATACTACCGTTCGATGGGATTGCGCGTGCTGCTGATGGCTGACTCGACGTCACGTTGGGCACAGGCGTTGCGTGAGATGTCGAACCGTATGGAGGAACTGCCCGGACAGGACGCCTTCCCGATGGACTTGTCTGCCATTATCGGCGCATTCTACTCACGTGCAGGATACGTGTATCTGAACAACGGACAGACCGGTTCTGTAACGTTCCTCGGAACGGTTTCACCTGCCGGCGGTAACTTGAAAGAGCCCGTGACAGAAGGCACCAAGAAAGTGGCTCGTTGCTTCTATGCACTGGAGCAGGCACGTGCCGACCGCAAACGCTATCCGGCGGTGAATCCGATTGATTCGTATTCGAAGTACCTTGAATATCCTGAATTTGCCGATTATATCTCCAAAATCATCGATGACAAGTGGATTGGCAAAGTCAACGAGATGAAGACCTACCTGCAGCGCGGTAAAGATGTGCAGGAGCAAATCAACATCCTCGGTGATGATGGTGTGCCGGTAGATTACCACGAGGAATTCTGGAAAGCGGAAGTGATTGATTATATCGTTCTGCAACAGGATGCCTTTGATAAGATTGACGCCGTTTGCCCGTTGGAGCGCCAGCGTTATATCCTCGACATGGTTATGGATATTTGTCATCACGATTACGACTTTGATTTGTTTACGGATGTCAGCGAGTTCTTCAAACGCGTTATCAACATCTGCAAGCAGATGAGTTATACTGAGTTCCACAGCCCCGAGTTTGAGGACTACCGCAAGAAACTGGATGCCTTACTCGCAGAAAAACAAATTGCATAATATGAAAAAACTTTTGGCAATATTATGCGCATTGTGGACTTGTATGGCGTTTGCCGCAAGCGACTTGCGCGTGTTCCCGACGAAGGTGTTGGTTGTGTTGGCGGAATATAACGATGTGTCGTTTGATGCTGCAAACACTAAAGCTGCATTTACGGACTTCTTTAACGGCAGTGATTACAAATATAACGGCGCAACAGGTTCGGTGCAGAAGTATTTCTCCGACCAGTCGTACGGCAAGTTTGTGCCGCAATTTGATGTGGTCGGACCGGTGAAATTGTCCCAAAAACGCGCCAATTATGGCGGAAACGATGCCTACGGCGATGATTATGCGGCAGAATACATGGTGGAGGAAGCCTGCGAACTGGCGCATGCACAGGGCGTGAACTTCGCGCAGTATGATGTCAATGGCGACGGGTATGTGGATGCCGTTATTGTGGTCTATGCCGGACAAGGCGAGACGGACAAGCAGCCGGACTATGTGTATCCGATGACCGGCCTACTGGAAGATGACGTGGTTCTTGACAATAAGATAGTCAGCCTCTGTGCCTATGTGCCGGAACTCAACGAAAATAAAAAACGTGCCGGAATAGGCGAGACGGTGTATCAGTTCTCGCATATTCTTGGTTTGCCGACATTGAGTGATACCGAAGGCGGCGACGAGAAAACGCTTGGCGATTGGGATGTGATGGATCATGGCTGCTATAACAACGGCGGCAATACGCCGGCGGCATATAGCGCTTACGAACGTTTCTATCTTGGTTGGGTAGAGCCGATTCTGCTCAACGAACCGATGAACGTGCGTTTGGGCAACCTGAACACCACCGGCGAATGTGGCATCGTAACCCGTAACGGACAGACGAATCTGCTTGGTGACAATCCCGATCCACGTGAGTTTTATATCCTTGAGAACCGCCAACAGACGGGTTGGGACGAGTATTTGCCCGGACACGGCATGTTGCTCACAAAGATTGATTATGTCCGTTCACGTTGGGAAGGCGACGAAGTAAATGTCATGATTAAGGGCAAACCGAGCCTGTTGGTGGATATCATCGAAGCGGACGGAAAAGAGCCGAAATACAACGCCGAGAACCTGACAAATGGTTATCTGGGCAAGTTGGGCGATGCGTTCCCGTCCGGAGCAACGGCAAAAACCATGTTCTCTAACAAGTGGGAATTTTCCAGTGTTTCGGAGAAGAGTGGGGCGATTACTTTCCTGTTCAACGGCGGCGTTTCAACTGGTTGCACTGTAACCTTCTATGCCGGCAGCAACGGAACTGCCGCTAAAGCGGAAGAAACCGAATCTGCTCCGTTTGCCGGCGTGACATTGCCGACAGTAACGCCCAAGAGCGGTTATACATTCCTCGGATGGGCAACGCGCAAGAACAGCACGACACCCGATGCCGGACAACCGGGCTACAAGTTCTACCCGATGTCCGATTGCTCTGTATTTGCTGTGATGAAGGATAATACCCGGTTCTGGGTTGATTATTCGAACGTCAAAGGTGTTGAAATCGGCGATTACTTCGATTTTAACGGCGCATATGTTGAGGTGAGCGACATTCACGATATCGCAGTTAGTTTCGGTAAGAAAGAAGGCTATATGGTGCCGGAAGCCGCTACTTGCGTTGTAAAAGTCGAATGTGGCGGTAAGACACTTCCGAATGCTGTTAGCTTCAAGAATGATTCGTTGTATGTCTCGATTGCAGCGGAAGAAATTGTCAGCGACATTTATATTACCATCCAAAACAGCCGTTTCCAGGACGAGAGCGGATGCCAGGACTACGAGCATGTCTTTACAAAAGCATGCGGAATAGGTGCTAATGATTTGAGTGGCTATGAATGGCTTGTCAAGACCGGTAATACCGAAGCGGAAATAACCTTTGAGAATAATGCCGTTAAATTCGGTTCCGGTTCCAAGCCGTCTAAAGGGGTGTCATTCTACACGACAGAAACAGCCGGTTGCGGCGTGAAGAAGGTGGAAGTGGAGGCATTCATGGCAAGCGGCGGAGACGCCATGTTGGATGTGTATCTTGCCGGCAATTTCATGGGCAATTCCGAAGACTTGACAACAACGGCAACGACGTACACTTATACCCTGGACGAACCGCAAGAGGGTAGTGTAATGATTGCTTTCACAAACTCGGCAAAGGCCATTTACGTGAAACGTATCGCTATTTATTACGAGTATTTCACCCCTGTGTCATCAGAAATGGAGGAAATAGCTACGGAAAGCAAACAAAGCGATTGGCAGAAAGTGCTGATGAACGGGCATTTATACCTTATTAATAATGGCACGATTTACACCATCCACGGCACAAAGATTCAATAAGAAGTAACTTAAACAGTATATTGCAATGGCAAAAGCATTTCAAAAAATCTACACTCAGATTACAGCCATCACCAAGGCGACTTGTTCGCTGCGTGCTGAAGGCGTCGGAAACGACGAATTGGCAATGGTGAACGGCAAACTCGCCCAGGTCGTTAAGATTATGGGCAACGAAGTGACCCTGCAGGTCTTCCAGGGAACGGAAGGTATCCCCACCAATGCAGAGGTTGTTTTCCTCGGTAAAGCGCCGAGTTTGAAGGTCAGCGACCAACTCTCCGGCCGTTTCTTCAATGCTTATGGCGAGCCGATTGACGGCGGACCGGTTGTTGAGGGCGAAGAGGTCGAGATTGGTGGTCCGTCTGTGAACCCTGTGCGCCGTAAGCAGCCGTCAGAGCTTATCGCAACAGGTATCGCAGGTATCGACCTCAACAACACGCTCGCCGTTCTTTGCGGATCCTGACCAGCCCTACAACCAGGTTATGGCAAACGTGGCGCTCCGTGCGCAGGTTGACAAGATTATCCTCGGCGGTATGGGTCTGACCAACGACGATTACCTCTATTTCAAGAACGTCTTCACGAACGCTGGTCTCTTGGATCGTATTGTTTCCTTTGTGAATACCACCGAGAATCCCGCCGTAGAGCGTCTGCTTATCCCTGACATGGCGTTGACGGCAGCGGAGTATTTTGCAGTTCAGAAACGCGAAAAAGTGCTTGTTTTGCTGACGGATATGACGCTGTACGCGGACGCTTTGGCAATCGTTTCGAACCGTATGGATCAAATCCCGTCCAAAGACTCCATGCCGGGTTCGCTCTATTCCGACCTCGCCAAAATCTACGAGAAAGCCGTGCAGTTCCCCGAGCAGGCAGGTGGCGGTTCTATCACGATTATTGCCGTGACCACGCTTTCCGGAGGTGATATCACACACGCTATTCCCGATAACACCGGTTATATCACAGAGGGTCAGTTGTACCTCCGTCGTGACTCCGACATCGGTAAAGTTATCGTTGATCCGTTCCGTTCCTTGTCGCGTCTGAAACAGTTGGTGGCTGGCAAAAAGACCCGCGAAGACCATCCGCAGGTAATGAACGCTGCTGTTCGCCTGTATGCAGATGCCGCAAACGCCAAGACAAAACTCGAGAACGGTTTCGATTTGACCGACTACGACGAGCGTTGCCTGAAGTTCGCAAAAGAGTATTCCAACGACATTTTGGCTATCGACGTGAACATCAACACCGTCGAAATGTTGGACATCGCTTGGTCGCTCTTTGCTAAGTACTTCAAAACCGAAGAGGTGAATATCAAACAAGCCCTGATTGACCAATATTGGCCAAAAGCATAATTAAATATGGCAATTACTTATCAATTCAATAAAACATCGCTGCAGGGGTTGGAAAAGAACCTGAAAATGCGGCAACGCACGCTTCCGACGCTCCAGAGCAAGGAATCCGCACTTCGTCTTGAGGTTAAAAGGGCGAAGGACGAGATGAAGGAGCTGGACGAGGAGGTAAACCGCCGCATTAAGGACTACGACCAGATGATTGCGCTGTGGGGCGAATTTGATACATCGCTTATTCATGTCGATGATGTCCGCATGTCCGTCAAGAAGATTGCCGGTGTGCGCGTTCCCGTGCTTGACGAGGTCGTTTATTCCACCAAGCCTTTCTCGATTTTCGATTCCCCGAAGTGGTTCTACGACGGATTCGAGCAGCTCAAGGCGATTGCCGACATCGGTATTCGTCAGGAGTTTGTGCACCGGAAGGTCGAATTGCTCGAATACGCCCGCAAGAAAACCACCCAGAAGGTGAATCTCTTCGAGAAGGTGCAAATCCCCGGCTATCAGGACGCTATCCGCAAAATCAAGCGTTTCATGGAGGACGAAGAAAACTTGTCCAAGTCCTCGCAGAAGATTGTCAAAGCCAAACGGCAGCGTGAAGCGGATCTCGCCGCACAAGGAAAGGAGGCGAAACTATGATTACTCCGATGAAAAAATACACTTTCCTGGTGTTCCACAAGGATTATGAGCCGTTCCTGACCGAATTGCGCGAAGCAGGCGTCGTTCATGTAACCCAACGTGCTACCGGATTGGCGGAAGATGCTGATTTGCAGGCACTTATTGCCCGCCGCGCAGAACTGAAGCATTTGCTCTCCCAGGGCTGTCCGGACAAAATGTTGCAGGAAAGAGTCGAAATAGAAGCGCAAATCCGTGCTACGGAAAAGGAAATCACCCGCGTCGCAGTGTGGGGAACTTTCTCGTCCGCACAAATCGCCCAACTCAAGGACGCAGGCTACACCTTATATTATTATAGTTGCCCGCAGGCAAAATTTGACCCGGAGTGGGGTGTTGTGGTCGCGGAAGCCAATAAAACCGTCTATTTTGTGACGGTTGGCGAACCGTTGGAGGATGACGCGGTAACGCCTTTCCCGCTGACGCAATCCGCAGCGGAACTGCAAGCTGATTTGGAAGCACAAAACGGCCGCCTCGCAGCAACGCAAGCAGCTATTGATGCTTGGAAATCGGCCAATGAGGAACTGCTGAAAAAAGAACTCCAGGACGTGGAGCAACAGATTGACTGGAAGCAAGTTACGCTGAATACTGAAAGGCATGCTGACGGCGCATTATGCGTGCTCGAAGGCTTCTGCCCGGTCGATAACTGCGCAGTTCTTGACGAGCGCCTGAAATCGCTCGCTGCCGCTTTGTACTATGAGGTCGAAGACCCGCAGCCCGAAGATGCTACGCCCGTCAAACTCCACAATAACTGGTTCGCCAAACTCTTTGAGCCCCTCACCGGCATGTACGGTTGGCCTGTTTACGGCGAGTTTGACCCGACGCCTATTCTGGCACCCTTCTATCTGCTGTTCTTTGCCATGTGTATGGGCGACGCCGGTTATGGTATTCTGCTGATTATTTTCGGCTTGCTCATTCACTATAACAAACTGAAAATCAGCATGTTCGAAGGTCTTGGACCTATCATCACCGCTTTGGGTGTCGGCACGTTGGTGGTCGGTTTCTTCCTCGGCACAGCGTTTGGTATGGATTTGAGTGCGCTCTTCCCGAGTCTGGAACACCTCTTCCTCAACGGCAAAGTCGTCACGGAGGGTGGTGTACGCTACCTCTCCAAAGCCGCGTATGCGGCGGAAGGACTGTCGGGCGGCTACGATTTGGCGATGGTGCTTTCGCTGCTTATCGGTGTGTTCCACATCTGCCTCGCAATGGTTGTCAAGGCGCTGTGTTACACCAAGCGTTTCGGTCTCCGCGCGCAACTTGGAACTTGGGGTTGGACGCTCCTCATTGTCGGTGGAATCGCGGCTTTCGTCATCTGTCTGGCATTCTCTGTTCCGGCAAATGTGACCAAAATAGTCCTGATTGCTATTGCGGCAATTTCCGCGCTGGGAATATTCATTTTCAATACCCCGGGCAGAAATTCCTTGCTCAATATTGGTGCAGGTTTGTGGGATACGTACCAGATGGCAACAGGTATTTTGGGCGACGTGCTCTCATACATCCGTCTTTATGCGCTTGGTTTGGCGGGTGGCATGTTGGGTGGTGCTTTCAATAATCTCGGCT
>CAJOFV010000043.1 GCA_905233925.1 Paludibacteraceae bacterium | reverse complement strand
TCAAAACCGTCACCATTCCCGACGGCATCAAAACCCTTCCCGCAGCCTGCTTCCACAAATGCACGGCGCTGACCGAGGTCGTTATTCCCGCAAGCGTCAACCGCGTCGAGCAGTTCGCTTTCGCAGAGTGTGAAATACTGAAGAACGCCATGCTGCCCGCCGACCTCGAATACATCGGCACAGGCGCGTTCTACATGTGCCGGAACATCAAGCAGCAGCGCCTCTCCGACAAGCTCAAAGGCATTCCTACAGCCTGCTTCTTCCTCTGCAGCAGCCTCTCGGCCGTCACCCTGCCCCAACAGACCCAAATCATCAGCGACGGCGCCTTTGCCGGTTGTTCCAATCTGGAGGACATCCAACTGCCCGCCACGCTCGAATACATCGGCGAGAAAGCGTTCGCAGGCTGCAGCCGTTTCCGCAAAGTGAACATCCCCGTGGGCGTAACTGCCATCAAAAAAGCCGCTTATTCCGACTGCTCGCACCTCACGGACGTTACCATGCCCGAGGGCTTGTATGCCATTGACGACGAGACCTTCAAGAACTGCATCAGCCTCGAACGCGTCAGCCTGCCCAAGTCCCTTTACCGCATTGGCAAGAACGCTTTCTCGAACTGCCAGGAACTGTATGCGCTGCTCTTGCCGGACAACCTGCGGCAGATAGAAGCCGAAGCGTTCATGGAGTGCAAGAAACTCTTCGAGATACAAATCCCCGACAACGTCTTTGTCCTTGGCTCCGGCGCTTTCTCCATGTGCATCAGCCTTACCAAAGTGCTCACCACGCAACGCTCGCGCCTCACTTCCATCGAGGACGGCACGTTCTATCAGTGTCGCCAACTCAAGGAGATTGACCTGCCGGACAGCGTAACGGTGATTGGCGAGGACGCTTTCAACGGCTGCAAGAACCTCAAGCGCGTGGGTTATCCGCCGCGTTTGCAGAAGATTGGCGCGAACGCTTTCCGCGACTGCAACTCCCTTGTCACGCCGCTCTTCTCCAAAGACATCGAAATCGGCAAAAACGCCTTCAAGGGCTGTAAATAAGATGAAAAAAGTGCGAGAAAGTCGCACTTTTTTTGAACTCATCGCACCTTCGGTGCAACTCATCGTGCCTGCGGCACTACTTATCGCTGCGCTATCGTCGGCTTTATCACATACGAATCACATACTAATCACATACGAATAACATACGTTTGGCTCGTGCATGTCTAGTTTACCTCTGCGCCGGTAGCGGTGTAAGTCTTGCCGTCGCGGAGGATGTACAACTGACCGTTACGGATGAATTTGAAGATTTGAGAATTTGAAGATTTGAAGATTTCTTCAAAGCTTTGCTCGGCTTGGGTGGTAAAATCTATTGTCTTTTGATATGCCACACTATCATCGCTTTTCTTGGCAGTAACGGTATACGTGTAGGTTGTATTAGCTTCCAAGCCGGTGATGGTATATTGCCAACCGGTAGCGGTTTGCAGAGCCTTACGAGATGTATTGTCGGAACGACTCGGTGCGGCAAAAGCGATAGTAAGCAACTGTCCCTGTTCGTTGAAGGAGAGCGTACAGATAGTTTCTGTGCCTTTTTTGATTTCGATGACATATTCCACTGCTCCGTCCGCTTTGGGCCACTCTATATTCACTCCGTTTCCGGTAGGCTCTGCCTGAATATCCGTGACAGTAATTTCCTCAGCTTGAATAGGAAGAATAATCGGGGCTTCTTTCCAACCCTCAGCTTTTTTGTACAAATTTACACTTCCCACAGGTACATACAAAGTTTGGTCAAAGTAATTGCCATTGTCTATATACTTGTACATACCTAATCCTTTATCTCCAGTTATATTCGGAGGTAATAATACAGGAGGAGTTTCGGCTTCGCACGTGATTGTTTTAGTCCCCACCATAACCGCGAGCGCACAAGTTCCTATTTCTTTAAGACTTGAGGGCAAAACCAGAGAAGTTAGACTGGCATAGCCAAAAGCCCATTCTTCGATTTTTGTAACGGAATGTGGTATGTATAAGCTCTTTAAACTCATGTTGCCATAAAATACAAACGGCCCTATTTCTTTTACACCATCAGGAATGACGTATCGTTCTCCCTTACCTGCAGGGTATGCAATTAGTTTTGTCATGGCTTTGTCATATAACACCCCATCCTGCGAGGCAAAATAAGGATTTGCAGGATCCACATTTATCTGTGTAAAATTGGTTTTAATGAAAGGCAGCATGCTCTGCTCGTCAGCAACAAGGTGTACTGCAAATGCACTATATCCGATGGATTGTACATTGGCAGGAATAAATATTGAGGTAAGGTTATTACAGTATCCAAAGGCTCCAGCTCCTATGGAAATTAAACTCTTTGGAAGCGGAATTTGTTGCAAACCGGTACACATTGTGAATGCTGTTTCTCCGATTATCAATAACCCATCAGGTAGATTCAAAGATGTTAGCCCTTGACAAAAATAGAAAGCATCCCCTATTATATGCCTAATTCCAGTAGGAACGGTATATGCTCCTACATATTGTTTAGGCAGATAAATAAAATAATCTTTATTATAAATAGGCTTTTTTATTCCGGTACAACCGCTAAATGGTGAGCATCCGAATTTGGTAACGTTATCAGGAACACTAACACTCGTTAAACTCGTACAATTAGAGAAAGCATTCTTTCCAATAGAATCCACAGATGAGGGAATCGTTACTTCTCTTAAATTTGTGCATTTACTAAAGGCCCAACTGTCAATAATCTTAACAGTATTCGGAATTGTGACTTTGGTTAATTGGGTGCATTCATAAAAAGCGTCCGAAACGATAGTCGTAATCCCATCCGGTATTGTATATTCACCCTCAAACGATCTCGGCATAAATGCAAAAAACGTAGTATTGTATAAAGGGGCCGAAAGATTTGTACCATAAAATGCGTTTTCAAGTTGAACAACGCTATTGGGAAGGTTGATTGTAGTTAAATGACGGCAATAGGAAAATGCTCCCCCCCTATAGATTTCAAGCCTTCCGGCAAAGAAACAGTTTCTACGCTTTGAGAACAATGAGCACCAAAAAATGCTTCTTTCCCTATATGCGTAATACCCGGATTTACTTTTACTGACAAGATGGAATAACTATATTCGCTCCATGGCGCGGGATCTTTAAACGCATCATAATCTTTCATCATTCCAGACCCCTCTAAAATAAGTATTCCCGTTTCTGTATCAAGTGTCCAACGGATATTGAATCCGTCGCCTTCTGCACCACATGAACCGGAATATTGTTCTGCAAAAAGTGTTCCTACACTTGCTGCTACAGCAAACAATAGGGTAAAAAGTTTTGTTTTCATATCTTTGTCTTATTTTTCTCGTTCGATATTTTGCTGCGTCTGCACGCAAACTGCGTGCAAAGGTACTGCTATTTTGCGACATAAGCAAATTTATTTGCAAGGAAAATGATTTTTATGCTAAAATCCTTGTTTATTCCAAATTTTTGTTGTAATTTTGCGGGCTAATTTGTGCGCAAAGATAAAAAACAAGATATGAACAACAGTTTATCCTTTCAATTAGGAACGTCCGTGGCACAGTATTTAATGCAATACGGACAGAAAGAACTCAATTATGAAGAGTTCAAACAGGGCATCGCGTTCGTCATGGAAGCGTCCACCAAAGCCAAAGCAGCCGGTGAACAGTTCCTCGCAGAGAATGCCAAACGCCCGGAAGTAAAAACAACCGCCTCCGGCCTGCAGTATGAAGTGCTCGAATCGACGCTCGGGCAAAAACCCAAAGCGAGTGACACCGTCCGCGTTCACTATGAAGGTTCGCTGATTGATGGCACGGTTTTTGATAGCAGTTACAAGCGCGGCGAATCGATTTCGTTCCCGCTGAACGGCGTTATCAAAGGCTGGACGGAAGGTCTGCAACTGATGTCGGTCGGCAGCAAGTACAAGCTGTATATCCCCTACCAACTGGGCTACGGAGCAGCCGGCGCAGGCGCAAGTATCCCACCCTACGCAGCACTGATTTTCACGGTGGAACTGCTTGGAATTGAGTGAGTTGAAAGTTGAAAGTGGAAAGTGGAAAGTTGAAAGTAAAACAATCATAAACAACCAACAAAATGAAAAAGATTTCGATTCTCGCCATCGCGATGATGGCACTGATTTCGTGCGGTAACACCTATACCGCCAAGAATGTGGATTTAACCAACATGAACGACTCCGTCAACTTCGCCCTCGGTCTGGTGAACGGAGCCAACCTCAAAATGTACCAACTGCGCAACGACAGTTCGGACGAGGCTATTACCGAATTTATCGACGCGCTGCAACGCGGTTATGAAGGCAAAGTGGAGGAATTGAGCGAAGCAGCCACCGTCGGCCGCAACATCGGTAACGCCATCAAGGCTTCCGAAGAAACCGGTCTGGCAGAAAACCCCGCTTGGACGCTGAACGAAAAGATGTTCTTCCAGGGTCTCATCAACGGTGTCTATGGCGACACAACCGTAATGCAGGCTAACGACGCCCGCGAGTACTTCCAGAGCGCTTATCAGGCTTCCGTCAACAGCGACAAAGTGGCAGGCAAGCCTATTCGTTCGTCCTGCCCGAAGTCCGTCAAGACCGTCAGCCTGAAATGCGAAACCGACAGTCTGAACTACGCGTTCGGTCTGTTGAACGGCAACGAAGTGAAGATGTACGTTCTTGCCAACGACAGCGACGGCAGCATGGTAAAAGAGTTCATTGCGAACGTGAACAAAGGTCTCAAGCAGAACGTCCGCAACCCGCAACTCGTGAATATGGGTGAGCAAATCGGTAAGAACATCAAGGAACAGGAAGCGTCCGGCCTGATTGGCGAACCGTCTCTGGTAACCGATTTCGAGCTTATCAAACAAGGCTTCATCAATGGTCTGTACGAGCACTACGAGCAGTTTGACGCGCAGTCTGCCGGTGCATATATCCAGAACGTCCTCAACACCATCAAATACGGTGACACAAAGGCTGAAGGTGAGCAGTTCCTGGCAGAAAACGCCCTGAAAGAAGGCGTTACCGTTACCGAAAGCGGCTTGCAGTATGAGGTTATCAAGATGGGCAAAGGTCCCAAACCGGGTGCTACCGACCGCGTGAAAGTGCATTACCACGGCACATTGATTGACGGCACCGTATTCGACAGCAGCGTTGACCGCGGCGAACCGATTGCGTTCCCGCTGGACGGCGTTATCAAAGGCTGGACGGAAGGTCTGCAACTGATGCCTGTCGGCAGTAAGTTCCGCTTCTACATCCCGCAGGAACTGGGCTACGGCGCACAGTCTGCCGGTTCGATTCCGCCGTACAGCACGCTCATCTTCGAGGTAGAGCTGCTCGGCATTGAGAAATAAGATTGCTAAAAAACGGATCTTGTTTTGGGCACCATCGCAAAGCAATCGGTAAAAGGCACTATCGTCACGTATTTGGGCGTGGCGGTAGGCTTTATTACCACCTTCTTTGTGCTGACCCGCTTCCTTTCGACGGAAGAAATCGGTTTGGCGCGCGTGCTCATTGATGCCGCAACATTGTTCATCGGACTGGCACAGTTGGGCACGAACGCAAGCATCATCCGTTTCTTCCCGTATTTCAAATCCGAAGACAACGCCAACCACGGTTTTTTCTTCTGGACAATCGTCATTCCCTTCATCGGGTTTACGGTATTCTCGGTCGTTTACTGGGCATGCTCTGTTCCGCTGGCGGCATGGTTCGGCGAGAAATCGCCGCTGTTTGTGGATTATTATTACTTCGTGCTGCCGTTGGCGTTCTTCATGCTTTATCAGGCGATTTTCGAAACGAACGCGACGGTGCTGATGCACATTGTTGTGCCGAAAGCCGTTCGCGAAGTGGTTGTACGGGTCGGGCTACTTGCGAGTTACCTGCTATACGCGTTCGAGGTCGTTTCGCTGGACGGATTTGTCATCTGCCTGTGTCTGAACTACGCCGTTGCTGCGCTCATCAACCTCGTTTATCTCTTTTCACTGGGCAAAATATCCCTGCGTCCGGATTGGCAGTTCCTGCGCGCAAACCCGCAACTGGTGCGCAGTTATGCGCTCTACACGGGGTTCCTGATTGTTTCGGCACTTACGTCCGTACTGGCACCCACCCTGTCCTCGTTCATTATCACGGCACAAATGGGCTTGCAGTACACCGGCATTTTCGCCATTGCAACGTATATTGCCGTCATGGTGAGTATTCCTTCACGCTCGCTGATTGCCATCACGCAGCCCGAACTGGCACAAGCCATCAAAGATAACGACAGCCGCAACGCTTGTGGCACAAGCCAGCAATAACCTCCTGCTTGTCGGCGGATTCATTTTCCTGTTCATCTGGCTGAATATTGACCTTATTTTCGACATTCTGCCTAATGGCGCGACTTACGCTCCGGCAAAATATACCGTGTTGCTTTTAGGGCTCGGACAACTGATGGTAGGCACCTTCGGCATTTTCCTGCCGGCACTCAACTACTCACGTTTCTATGCTTTCTCACTGCTCAATTCGCTGGTGCTGACGGTTTCCGCCCTGCTGCTCAATAACGCACTTATTCCGCATTGGGGCATGGACGGCGCCGCACTTGCAACGGTCTTGAGCGATGTGCTGTATTACATCCTCGTAGTAGTCATCACCTGCGTCTCACTGCATATCCAGCCCTTCAGACGGGAGCACTTTGTCTCGCTGCTGCTGCTGGCACTATTATTCGCCGGCAATCACTTGTGGCTGCACTTCCTACCCGCCTTTACAACCGGCTGGCTCAGTCTGGTGCGCTTTGCCGTCATTGCCATCCTCGGACTGGCAGCAGCCTATAAACTGAAACTCTCCCCGGAAATCAATGAGATACTTCGTCGAGTTCGCATATAACGGCAACGCCTTTCACGGCTCACAACGGCAGCCGAACGGCATAACGGTGCAGGAAGTGTTGGAAGATGCCTTCTCCACCGTGCTGCGCCAGCCTGTAGCACTCACTTTTGCCGGACGGACAGATGCCGGTGTGCACGCGGAACAGATGTTCGCGCACTTTGAAGGGGAAGGGTTACAGGTGGCGGACGGGTTATGGGAAAGGCTTAATTCGCTGCTGCCGCAGGACATTGCCGTTCGCGGAATATTCCCTGTTCCGGATGACGCCCACGCTCGTTTCTCAGCAACCGAACGTACCTACGAATACCGCATTACCACCGCCAAAGACCCGTTCCGGCAAAATCTGGTGACGCAAGTAGCCCCCGGACTGGATTTCGAAGCGATGAACAACGCTGCGCAACTTCTGCTCGGCAAGCACGACTTTGCGTCCTTCTGCAAAGTGCACACAGACGTTAAAACGACCTTTTGCACCATTACCCGCGCCGAATGGAAAGATAACATCTTCACCATCTCCGCCGACCGCTTTCTCCGGAATATGGTTCGGGCGGTCGTAGGGACACTCTTTGAAGTCGGACGCGGTAAAATGAGCATTGACCACTTCCGCGAAGTTATTGAGGCGCACAACCGCTGCGCCGCAGGGCAGTCGGCGCCGCCGCAAGGGTTGTATCTCACGCGGATTCTTTACCCCTTTGGAATCCCGACAAATAGCGATTGCACAAACCGGGAATAAGTAGTACCTTTGCAGCGTAAAACGAACACAGAATGGCACATTGCAAAGAATATACGGAAAACGGACGTCTCATCCTTGAAGTGGACGCCAGACGCTTGGAAGACGGCCTGTTGCGGGCAGCCGAACTCATCGATGCCAAGACACCGTTTCTTATTCTGCTGACGCATTACCGTGAGTTGCTGCACACCAACCACTGGCTCGACTACGATTTGCTATCCCAACTTATGGGGATACGCGTAGGCTTTGTCGAAGACAAAGAACTGCTGCTCGGACTACCGTTACTGTTCCGCCCCGCACAAGTAGATGACTACGAAGGCTTCGTGCACGGTGCGTTGCAGGAAACGCTGCATCACGCACAAAACGACACCGGACACAGCCTGGCAGACCGCATAGACAAGGTGTTGACCAACCGCTGGTTCGGATTTCCGATACTTATAGCCATCCTCTACGCGGTATTCGAACTGACCTTTGCCGTGGGCAGTATTCCGCAAGCATGGATTGAAAACGGGATTAATGCCCTGTGCGATTGGCTGACAGCCTCTTTGCCGGAGGGTTGGTTGAGCAGCCTCTTTGTGGACGGCATTGTTCAGGGCGTCGGCGCTATTCTTTCGTTCGTGCCGAATATACTGATTCTCTTTGTGCTGTTGGTACTTCTGGAGGACAGCGGTTACATGGCGCGTGCCGCCTTCCTCATGGATAAAATCATGCACGCCGTCGGTTTGCACGGACGCAGTTTCATCCCGATGTTAGTCGGATTCGGCTGCAACGTGCCGGCGATTATGGCGGCAAAGGACATCGACAATCCCAAAGACCGTACGCTCACGATGTTGATGATTCCGTTTATGAGCTGCTCGGCGCGGCTGCCGGTGTATATGCTCTTCGTCGGAGCGTTCTTCCCGAATCACAAGGCGGTTGTGATGATGTCGCTTTACCTTGTCGGCATCGTTTTGAGCATCATCTTCGCGCTCATCATGAAACGTACCAAATGGTTCAAACAACCCGCAGGCGACTACGTAAGCGAGTTGCCGCAGTTCCGCCGCCCGACATGGCAGGAGCTCGGCAAACACGTCTGGGAAAGGCTTTGGGATTACCTCCAGAAGATTGCTACCGTCATCATCTGGGCAAGTATCATCATTTGGGGACTGACCTATTTCCCCACTCATTCCATGGATCTCGAACATTCCTACCTTGCGATGATTGGGCAATGGTTAGAGCCTTTGGTTACACCGCTCGGTTTCGACTGGAAGATGTCTGTCTGCCTCATGACAGGTCTGCCCGCCAAAGAAGCCATTATTTCCACGATGGGCATCCTTTATGGCGGTGACGCTACGATGTCCGCCTTTACGCCACTTACCGCCTACGCGTTTATGCTGTTTGTACTGCTGTACTTCCCGTGCGTTGCTACCATCTCCGCCCTTAAGCGCGAGACAGGACGTGGCTGGGCATGGTTTACGGTAGTGCACTCGCTGCTCCTTGCATGGCTCGTGGCTTTCGCTGTTTATCAAATCGGAAGCCTGGTAATATGACTCCTCGCAAGTCCATATTAGCTTGTGTACTATGTGCCGTCTTCTGTATGCCGGCAGTAGCACAGGACACGTTGAGCACCAGCGACTTTCATATTGACGAAGTGCAGGTTGTACAGCGCCGCAAAGCCGTCACTAAATCACGCACTTCCGCCTTCGACACGGAAAAAATCAGTTCCGATGAACTCTGCAAAGCCGCCTGCTGCAATCTGAGTGAGGCATTTGAGACAAACGCCTCCGTGGATGTTGCCTACTCCGACGCTGCAACCGGTGCCAAACAAATCCGTCTGCTCGGATTAAGCGGCACGTACGTGCAACTCATTCAAGAAAACACACCGGCTGTGCGCGGACTGGCACAGAACTTCGGCTTGGAGTATATTCCGGGATCATGGATGCAGTCCATCCAAGTCAGCAAAGGCACTTCGTCCGTTATCAACGGCTATGAAGCCACTTCCGGACAAATCAATGTGGAACTGCTCAAACCTCAAACACAAAACCCGCTCTCCCTTAACCTGATGCTCAACAGCGAACTGATGGCGGAAGCCAACGTTATGGGAGGGTGGCAAATCCCGCTCAAGGAACATCAACACGCACATGCTGAAGGCGAACACTGCGACCATGAGTCGCTTTATACGGGTATCCTCGCGCACTACGGACAGAACTTCATGACCATGGACGAAAACCATGACTCGTTTGCCGACATGCCCAAGACGCAAAACGCTAACCTTGCCAACCGGTGGTTTTATCGGCACGGAGATTATACTTTCCAGGCTTTCGTTCGCGGTCTGTATGACCGTAGGCGAGGAGGGCAGATGGCGGATACTATCATGAATCCATACCGCATTAACCTCAACACCTGGCGCGTAGAAGGATTTATGAAGAACGGCTATGTATTTGACGAAGAAAGCGGCTCATCCGTAGCACTTATCACAGCTGTCAGTTATCACGATTTGAATAATGATTATGGACTGCGCAACTGGAAAGCCAACCAACTGAATGCCTACCTCAATGCCATCTACCAGGGCAACTTTGAAGGCAAAGGAGACGTCGATAACGACCACCGCCTCAGTGCCGGTCTCTCAATCAATTATGACAGATACAACGAACAGTTGGCCTTGCCGGTAACGGGTTTGGCGGATTTGAACCGTCAGGAACTTACACCCGGTATTTTTGCGGAATACAGCCTCAAGTATGACGAAATATTATCGCTCGTAGCAGGTGTCCGTGCAGATTATTCGACGCGCTACGGTTTCTTCTTCACACCGCGCGCCAACCTCCGCTACACGCCGTTCGAATGGTGGACGCTGCGTGGAAGTGTCGGCATGGGCTATCGTTCGCCTAACGCTATCGCAGACAACGCCTTTATTCTGCCCTCAAGCCGTGTGCTTCACCTAGCCGACGAAATCAAACAGGAACGGGCTGTGAACGCCGGCATAAGCACTACCTTCTATATTCCCTTGGGAAACAAAGAGTTGCAACTCTCTGCCGAATATTATTACACGCACTTCCTCAATTCGCTCATCGTAGACCTTGACCAAAATCCGCACGCTGTCTATATATACAACCAGACAGATCTTCCCGACGCCAAATCCTTTGCACACAGCGCACAGGTCGAGGCTTCCCTGGAAGTCCTGCGCGGTTGGACATGGACGGCTGCGTTCCGCTGGACAGACGTCGAACAGACCACCATTTGTGCGGACGGCACGGCAAAACTGCGCCCCAAAGCACTGTATAACCGGTTCAAAGGCGTTATCTCCACATCCTACCAGACACCGCTCAAGAAATGGCAGTTCGACGCAACCGCACAATTCAACGGCGTAGGCCGCGTGCCCGACGGTTTTGAACAGCCCTTTACCTGGTATCCACAACTCATGGCTCAAATAACCAAATACTTCCGCACGTGCAGTATTTATGTCGGCGCGGAGAACATGACAAACTTCCGGCAAGAGCACCCGATTATAGACAGCTTCCATCCTTTCAGCCCCGATTTCGATGCTTCTATGGTTTGCGGACCTACTACCGGCTGGAAAATATATGTCGGTTTCCGGTACGATTTGGAGAAAAAAGAGGACTAATTGGCATAAAAAGCAGCCGGCTCTTGCACATATAAAATTTTTGTAGTACCTTTGCGCTATGATTTTGATTGCAGATAGTGGCTCCACCAAAACTGCGTGGAGCCTGATGACCGCAAACGGGCATCATCAGGAGTTCAAAACGGACGGAATTAACCCGATGTTACAAACCGAAGACGAGATTTTTGCTTCGGTTTCCAATCAGTTACTGCCGCAACTTGGTCCACTTATGTGGGCAGGCACAGTGACGGCAATATTTTTCTATGGCGCAGGTTGCACACCGGAAAAGAAAGTGCTTGTGGCTCAAGCACTTAAACGCATCTTCCCCGAGGCAGAAATTTCGGTTGCGTCAGACATGTTAGGTGCTGCACGCGGGCTGTTCGGTGCCAAACAAGGCGTAGCATGCATACTCGGCACGGGCAGCGGCTCCTGCTTCTATGACGGTGAAAATATTGCTTGGGCAGTTCCTTCTTTAGGATATGTACTCGGCGATGAAGGCAGCGCGGCAACGCTCGGCAAACGGCTTGTGGGGGATATTCTGAAAAACCAGCTCGGCGAAGACCTCAAGACGACATTCCTCTCGGAATACAACCTCACGCAAGCGGATATTTTGGACCATGTCTATAAACAACCCTTCCCGAATCGCTGGCTGGCAAATCTCGCACGTTTCTGCCACGCACACATGGATGACCCGCGGATTTATCGCCTTGTCTATGAACATTTTGACAGTTTCGTAACCCGCAACGTAAAGCAGTATTTTGACCGAACCGGCATTATGGGTGACGCTTCAACGGCCACCACAAACGGATTACAAGTCGGCTTTATCGGTAGCGTGGCGTTCTACTACAAGGACGTTTTGCGGAATGTCATGGCAGCGCACAACTACAGAATTGCCAAGATTGTACAAGACCCGCTGGACGGACTGATTGAATACCACCGTAAAGACGTCACCCCGACAAAATAAAAAAATGACAATTCGTGTCGGCATATTAACCGCCCCCAAAATTGAGTTCGAGCAACGCGAACAAACGTTCGTGCTACGTAATGTACGCATTGGCATCGGCTTCCATTGGGACAGGCGTGAAGACCAGGAATTTGCCGGTCGGTTGGAAATTCTGCACAACGCAGACGGTTCCGAAACGGCGGTCAATGTCATTGATTTGGAGGATTATCTGTGCAGTGTCATCTCGTCGGAGATGTCCGCCAATTCGCCGGTTGAACTGCTTAAAGCCCACGCGGTCATATCCCGTTCTTGGGCAATCCGCGCCATAGAGGCAAACAAATCTTCAAATACTCGAATCTTCGCATCTTCAAATGCCTTTGAGTCCAACGGCCACATCGGTTTTGATGTCTGCGCCGATGACCATTGTCAGCGCTATGAGGGTCTGGCGCGGATGAACGACCGCGCTGTGGCGGCTGTCCGTGCTACGGCAGGACAGGTACTTGTGTATAACAACCAAATCTGCGACTGCCGTTTCCACAAATGTTGCGGCGGACGAACAGAAGAGTTTGAGACATGTTGGGAGGATATTCACATTCCCTATCTGGAGTCCGTGGAATGTCCCTACTGCAATCCGGCGTATGCAGCAAATAATAAAATCTTAAATGAGAAAATACGCAAGTCCCTCAACGACTACGACCTTGAAACTGCCGATTATCATGACTGGCAAGTGACATATTCCGTTGCTGAACTCGGAGCTATTATCCGCGAAAAGTCCGGCATAGATTTTGGCGACATCTTGGACCTTATTCCGCTCAAACGTGGCAAATCCGGTCGTATTTACGAGCTGGAAATTGTCGGCACCAAACGCCGCCAAACCATCGGCAAAGAACTCACAATCCGCCGCTGGCTGTCAAAAACCTGCCTCTACTCCTCCTGGTTCGATGTGAAAAAAGACAGCCATTTTCACTTATCCGGTCACGGCTGGGGACACGGAGTCGGTCTGTGCCAAATCGGCGCAGCCACTATGGCGGCAGAAGGCTTCACATACGACAAAATTCTTGCCCACTATTATCCGGGCAGTTCTCTCGCGCACGCGTGAGCGCGCGTTCCTTAAACTCTATAACATAAACAAACAACCGGGCTTCACAGCTCGGTTGTTCTTGGCAAATTTAATAGAAAATAAACTTCCATTACTGGAAGTTTGCTCTGTTGTCTTCCACGTCAGCTTGCTCCTGAATCAGCGCGATAGCTTGATAAGGAATCATATATGCTGCGCGGGAAGCTAATTGTTGCTTTTCTGTTTCAACATTCATTTCGCCTTCGGCAACGGTCTTTGCGCCGGCCTTGAGCATGAACACGCCCTGACGGCCTTGAACCGGCCCGGATAATTCGCCTTCTACCAAGGCAAAAGCGGTTCCGATAACGGCAGGCTCATTGCCTGCATTGCCGAAACGGTAAGCATTCAGTGTTACGTTCTCTGCCTTCTGAACAGCCTGACCAAGCACTTCTGCGGCCTGCTCCAACGAAGCAACACCCTTCAGTTGTTTCTTGATATATTCGGCTTTCTTGTTGTTCATTGCCTCTGCGGTCAGTTCGCCGCGAACAGACTCCATCGAACGGTATTCGCCATCGTTAGCCTCTGTCAGTACGGCCACTACAAACTGGTTGCCGCACTCGAATACATCGCTCACTTGGCCTTCTTTTGCCTCAAACGCCCAGCGTACAATCGGACGGCTTGCCTTCAAATCAGCCACTTTCTCCGTCACTTTCGTGAGGTTGAATTGCGGATGAACGGTCATGCCGGCTTCTACGGCTGCTGCACGGAAGGCTTCTTCGTTCGGGTTGTTCACGATAAACTGCTTAGCATTGTTGTAAATAACCGAATATGTCTTGCTCGACGGAGTAACGTTGCGCTCCAGAATAGCAATCTTCACCTTCGGTGTCGGTTTGGCGATGTCAACAACCTCAAACGTCTGCTCGCCAAGACCCTGTGCCACCGTGAAACGAGTACCACGTTTGCCGGTAAATGCAGGCTCTGCGATATTTTTGTTCAGGTCGGTTGCCTTGAACCAACCGAGTTCGGCATCTTCTTGGCCTTCTTCTTGTGCAATGGCTTTCAGGCAAACGCTGTCCGGCAGCGAATAGCCCACTTGCATCAGGCGTGCCATCGAATAAGTATTGTTCTCGAAACGCAACTCGGTCACATCACCGGCTTTCGCGCCTTTCGCAAACGCGAACTCTTTGTACTCAGCCGGAATAGTCTCTTCCGAATAATCACGGCCGTCGTACATAATGTCCGAATTGGTGTTCACTACCAGTGCTACATCATCCGTTGTCTTGAACTCCTCTTGCAGGTCATTCATCAGTTTCTCGGTGTCCGCAAAGTCTTGCTCGGACGGCTTGATGTCGAAAGCAATATACGCAATCGCACGGTTCGGGGTCTGTTTGTACTCTTTCTTGTGCTGCGCATACAATTTCTTGATGTCACTGTTGCTGACTTTTACCAGCGAGTCTGCCACCGCATAATACGGCTGCATCACATACTCTGCATTTACGCTTGTCTGGCGTGCCTCAAACGCATATTTCGCGTCCAGACTGTTCGCTTTTAAAAGGCTTTGCAGCAAAGTCGTATATTTCTCTTGCATGTACGTCAGGCGCACTGCGTGCTCCCAGTACATCCAATAAGTCTTCGCCTGTTTCAGGTTTGCTGCTTGTTCGGCTGTCTCGGGTTCTTGCTCCAACGATGCAAGGAAACGCACCAGATAGTTGCGGTTGAATCTGCCCGTCTCGTCATAGAACGCGCGGCGGCCTGCGATGATTTCGTGAGGATGTTCGCCGATGCAGAGTTCGCTCAACTCATCAGCTGTTACATCCAAGCCGATTTTCTCTCCTTCTGCGCGGAGCGAATAATCCATGAGCATCATCTGCCATACTTGGTTGCGGATCTGGGAAGACAGTTCCTCGTCAAAATCCGAGCGACCGGTTTCAATCTTGTACACTTCTGTTAACTGGTCCTTGGCTGCCTCGTACTCTGTGTAATGTACGTTATGACCCGCTATTACGCCCACGTTCTCGCGGCTGCGGTTAAAGAAACTGCTTCCTGAATTAAGGAAGTCACCAAGGATGAATGCCAACATGGCAAGTCCCACTATCACCAGCAGGATTACACCATGATTTCTAATCTTTTGTAATGTTGCCATCTTTTTTGTTTATAATTTAACTTTTGTTTGATTATTCTGTAAGTACTTCCATTTCTCCGTTTTGGATTTCAGGAGTATAAGCGCCACTGTTTTTGTTTACATAGTGCGTCAGCACACCCCAAACGCGCACTTTTGTGCCTACCGGCAGCATCTCGCCCGTCGGAGAAGTGTATCCGTATGCCTCAATCAGTTTGTCGCCGCCCGCCGTGTCATCCATCCAGAAGGTCTGCTTGCCGTCTTTGAGGTCGCTGAACGGATTGTCCGTAATATAACCTGTCAGTGAATAGAATTCACCCGACGAAGCCCCGTCTGCCAAAGCATCGACGATTTCGCGAGCCTGTGCGCAAGTGATTGCCGTGGTCTCCGGAGACGATGCAATCTTCGGATTGTTGCTGTACAGAATCATCGCTTCGCCTTTTCCAGTCGTTTCCATCGTGCCCTTGAAATTCGTCATGCGGCATTGTACCACCACATAATCTCCGGGCTGCACACCTTCCACATTAAATACTTTCTTTCCGTTCAAACCCATGCACTGATAGCAATAGAGCGCATCTTTCGTCCGGGACTCGGGGTTCACGGCAAGGTAGAAATACACATTTCCGTATTGAGCCACCGCGTCTTTGTTCTTGCTCGCATCTGCACTGCAAATCCAACCCTTTACCTTGTACATATCCTCCGTCACGCCTTCGCTTTCCAAAGCACTGCAGATTTCCAGAGCTTTTGTCACATTGATGGCATCCTCAAGAACGTCGGCTGGAACACCTTCCGGATCCGGCAGTTCGGGAGCTACATACTTCTCTGTTTGGTTGTTGTCATTGTCACCGGGCATAACTCGGTCTTCCTTGCAACCCGTTACAAACAACGCCATAGTAGCGCATACGAGCATAATTTTGTGTAGTTTCATAATACTATATTTTTAATGTTAAACCTATGTTTCAGCGCAGTTTTTTCAATTTAGGCCGCAAAGGTACGAAAAAATATTAATTCTCACAAATATTTTGCATTAATTTGCGTTTTTTTTCAAAAATATTTTGTAGTATCAAGAAAATGTAGTAATTTTGCGCCACTTTTTTATTATAGGAGGACAAAACTATAGCAACACAACCCGTTAAGCGTCCTTTCAGAGGACGAGTAGAAAAAGAAAATCCCAATCGCATCAATGACGCGATTCGTGGTGTGAACGAGGTGCGCCTCGTTGGTGACAATGTGGAGCAAGGCATCTATCCCTTCAAAGAAGCGATGCGCATTGCTGACGAACAGAATCTGGATTTGGTCGAAATATCGCCAAATGCCGTGCCGCCTGTTTGCCGTGTAATTGACTATCAGAAGTTCCTCTACCAGAAAAAACGCAAGGAAAAGGAGCAGAAACAGAACTCCAAGAAAATCGAAATCAAGGAAATCCGTTTCGGACCGCAGACCGATGACCATGACTATAACTTCAAACTCCGCCATGCGCAGGAGTTCCTCAAAGATGGAAACAAGGTCAAAGCTTACGTCTTCTTCCGCGGACGTTCCATCGTCTTCAAAGAACAGGGCGAATTGCTCCTCGCGCGCTTTGCCAACGACTTGGAAGAATGCGGAAAACCCGAAGCCATGCCAAAACTCGAAGGAAAACGCATGATTATGATCCTTGCACCCAAGAAATAAAAATCTCCGGAGGCCTACCTTTTAATTGTGCTGCCTGACGGAGACCTTAATATAAATAATTAATTAAAACAAAAAACAAAATGCCAAAGGTAAAAACTAATTCCGGTGCAAAAAAGCGCTTCACGCTTACCGGAACCGGTAAAGTTAAGCGTAAACACGCTTACAAAAGTCACA
>CAJOFV010000042.1:21310-22222 GCA_905233925.1 Paludibacteraceae bacterium | reverse complement strand
ATTTTTTTTTATGGCGACGGCGGGCAGGTCGGTATCGACGGTTAAAATCGTGCCGGTGTTGCCGACGACGTTAGCCAAAATGAATCGTCCCGCGTCCGCGACGTTCGACGTGCTTTTTTGATTGAAGTGAACCATTACCAAACCGCCCGCCTGAAATTGAGCGAGCCCCGCAGTCGTGGCGTTCTTGGGTTTGGATGCCAGCGCCAGAGACTGCCGGTACTGTGTCAGGGCGTTCTCATAATCCTTGCGGTCGGAATAAATCTCCGCCGCCGTCATAGCAGAAGCCTCTGCATACGGACTGCCGACACGCTGCGACAAAAGCAGATAGGTTGTCAGCGCCGCATCCAGATTGCCTTGACGGTGCTGCAACTCCGCCGCCGTATATGCCAGCGAATCGTCTTTCATCGTCACCTGCATGTGCAGTTTCTCCAGTTTCTTGTTATACGCCACAAACTCATCAACGCGGTTCGTTTCCACATACACAGCCTCCAGTCCCTCGACGGCAAGATATGCCTCCTTACTGGCCGGATAGTGCTCAATCGTATATTTGTACGCCTCTATGGCGTGCGCGTAATCATGTATATTACGGTATGCCATCGCGCGTTCCAGACTCGCGCTGCGGGCTTTGTTACTGCGCGGATAACGCTCCAACAACTGCTCATACGCCGCCGCAGCCTCGCGCTCCTGCTCCATCGTCAGCCGCACACGCCCGATTTCATACAACGCATCGTCCGCATAATCGGACTTCGGATAGCGGTTCACTAACTGCTGCAACACTTTTATTTTCTCTTCGTTCTGCCGCTGCAGTCCCAATGAATAGCCTTGTTGGAACAGCGCATAATCGCTGGACGGCGTATTCAGTCCGGCAGCTTTCTCGTAGTATCTGTTTGCCTCTGCAAACTGACGCGCGTT
>CAJOFV010000042.1:8712-21283 GCA_905233925.1 Paludibacteraceae bacterium | reverse complement strand
GTGCGTCTTGATACGTCGGAGACGTTGTCGCTACGGCTGCCACATGCGCCTCGAAAGCCGTGCGGGCACGGTCGTACTCTTTGAGTTGGAACAGCGCATAGCCGCGCAGATAATCCGCCGTCACACGGTTGGGCGACTGTGCCGCGTCCGGACGCGAGAAATACGTGTCCAGGTCTTTCAGCACCGCCGCATAGTCCGCCATACGGTAAGCCGCCTCCGCCCGCCAATAATACGCGTCCGTCACCACCGGCGACGGCGTGGCATCATTCACCACGGCCGAAAAACAGTCGCGAGCCTCGGCAAACTTGCCGCGCACAAACGCGTCCGAACCTACCTGATAACGCAGGAACTGCCGCGTCTCGGCAATCTGGCTCTCCACTTTGGTCTTCGGATTCGCGGCAATCTTCACCGAATCCAACGCCGACAACGCCGCCTTGTAGTTCTTCGCCTTGCGGAAAGCGTCACTGAGCAGCATATAGATATCGTTCACATGCTCCGAGTTCGGGTACTGACGGATGAAATCCGTGAACACCGTCTCGCTTTCGCCGATAGAGGACGACGACTGATACACCGCCAGGCAGTAGTTGTACATCGCCTCATAGTGCACTTTTTCGTTCAGATTATAGTGCGTCGCCGCCAGATACGACAGCTTCGCCTGCTCTATCTCGCCCACCTGCACATACGCATTACCCATGCACAGGCTCACGTCCTCGGAAATAACGTCTTGCTCTTCTTTCACGCGCTTGAACGTCTCAACCGCGCCGCGGTAATCCTCGGTCTTGAACTGCGACGAACCCAATAAATACAGGTCGTTGCGCAGCACCTCCAGTTTCTTTGCCGTGAAGATCTCGTCATATTTTTTCAGTTCCCGCGATGCGTCGCTGTACCGTTCTTGCCGGAAGTATATCTCTCCCAACATCCGGTGCAACTCGCCGTTGTTCTCGTTCTCCGGCTGTTCCTCAAGCAGTTGCTCCGCTTTCTCCTGCACCACTTCATCCTTGCCTTGTGAGTAGTATATCTGCACCAGATAATACGGCACCGTCTTGCGGTACTCAGGCTCATTCTCCAACGCCTCTAACGACGGCAGTGCTTTCTCGTAGTTACCCAGTTTGTACTGGCAGTACGCATTGTAGTATTGGCTCTTCTGCTTCAGCGGCAACGCCTTCGAGTTCACCTTTTTTATAGCCTCATCGGGCATTTTCTCCAAGTGCGCGAAATAAACCGACGCTTTCTGGTAGTCACTCTGCATCAGGTGTGCATACCCCTTGTAGAACTGGAACTCCGGCTGGTGTGCACGGGACAAATCCTTGTACTCCACCTTCTCGAACTCCTTCACCGCACGCTTGTAGTAGCCGCGTTCGGTCTGGATAACGCCCATCATGAAGTACAACTCCGCCTCGAACGTCGTATACGGATATTCCTCCATATACGTCCGCAACTGCCGGATGGCGCTCTTGTCCCGTTCCTCGTACAAACGCGTCACGCGGGCAAACTCCGATTCCATTCGGCTGGACTGCTGCGCCGCCGCCGGCAGCACCCACAACAGGCACAGCATACATGCTCCTATAATGCTCCTTTTGCTCATAACACACAATTTTCGCGCAAAGGTACAAAAAATATGCCATATACACAAAAAAAACACGCATTTCCGCGTGTTTTTTTTCAAAAAGCTGTCCTTAACGCCTGTTACTCTTGCGTTTGCGCTGCAGATTCTGCTGCTTGCGGTTGTTCAGAACCTGTATCACTGCGAAGATGATGATAGCCAGTACCACCACCAGGATGATTCCCACCATCACCGGACTCAGGTTGTCGCCTTTCACGCGGTTCCACATCTTCACCAGCTCCTCGTTCATATCGCCTGCATCATGCATCAGCGCGCAACGGTCAATCACCGTCTTGTCGGGATACAGCACCGGGTTGGCATATACGCCGACCGCACTCTCGCCGAAGAAATAAGTCAGATCAAGTGCTTCCGGCCACTCCTTGCTGTCATCCACCCATGCACGCACTTCCGGCGTCGAAATAACCGACACATAGCCTATGTAGTCCATGTTCTTGATGGCGTTCTCGGGAATACACATGTAGTTGATGAACCACGATGCCGCCTTCTCGTTCTTGGCGTACTTCGGAATGCACCATCCGTCAAACCACACGTTCGAACCCTCTTCCGGCACGATATACTCGAGCTCGATGCCCATTTCCGCAGCCTCGTCAATTGCCCACTGCGCGTCGCCCGACCACGAAAGGTTCATCCATGTTTTGCCTTTGGTCATTTCCTCTTTCCCGAAATCCACTTCCCAGCCGGCAATATTGTCTTTTGCTGCCGTCAGAATCTCCTCTACACGGGCAATGCGCTCGGGAGTGATGTTACGAACCAACTCGTCGCGGGTCACCTGTCCGCGGGCGATTTCCTCACGATAAGCATACAGTACAATCACCGAATACACGTCGCGGAAAGCGTCTTTCATGTAAATCTTCCCCTCGAACTTCGGGTCAAGAATAGCGCCCCACGAACGCAGATCCTCGCGGCTGACAAACTTCGGATTATAAATAAATCCGGTCGTGCCCCACATGTAACCCACTGTGTAATCGCTCACGTTCTCTGTCTCGGACATCTGCTGGAACTTGTCCACCACGAACGGCGCCACGTTGTCAAAATAGCGCACCGTGTCCGGAATAATCTCTTTGTTGATTTTCTTCAGCAGGTTGGCTTTGAGCATGCGCTCGATGATGTACTCCGACGGACAAATCACGTCGTAATCCTCGTGTCCGACCTCGATTTCGGTCAGCATCGACTCGTTGATGTCGAACGTCTGGTAAATCACTTCCACATCCTCGCCGGTCATGGACTTGTACCATGCGGGGAATGCGTTCAGAACGTCCTCGTCAATGTAGTCCGCCCAGTTGTAAACCTTCAATGTGTGTTCGCGGTCTGCCGCGAATGTGCCTGCAGCGACCATCACCGCCAGCACGAATGCATAAATCTTCTTCATTTGTAAAAACTTTATACTTTCAACTTTAAACTTTAAACTTTCCACTTTCCACTTTATACTTTATACTTTCCTCGCCTGCTTGGCTGCTCTCCAGTTGATGATAATCAGCAGCACCAGCATCGTAATAAATATCAGGCTGAACAGCGGCCGCAGTTCCGGTGTCAGACCGCCTTTCCGCGCGTCTGCATAGATGAACGTACTCAGCGTATCCAGTCCGCCGCTGCCCTTCGTGAAGAACGTTACGCCGAAGTCGTCAATACTCAGCGTTATACTCAATATGAACCCGCTCAACATCCCCGGCCACAGCTCCGGAATAAGCACTTTTCGCAACGCCTGGAACGGTGTCGCACCGAGATCCAGCGCCGCCTCATAGATGTTCGGATTCATCTTCGTCAGACGCGGCATCACGCTCAGCACCACATACGGCGTACAGAACACCACATGCGCGATAATCACCGTCGCCAGTCCGCGGCTGACGCCGAGGAACACGAACAGCAGGAACAGCGATATACCCGTCAATATATCGGGGTTAATCATCGGAATGCTGTTCATGAACTGAATCACTTTCCGTCCTTTCTGCCGCATGTTATAGATTCCGATGGCTGCCAGCGTACCAAGCAGCGTCGCGAACGTCGCCGCCACAACAGCTATCAGCAGCGTGTAGCCCAACGCATGATACAGATTCGGATCCACATGCACTTGTGCCACGCGGTCATATCCTGTAAACAGGTTCTCGTACAGCTGCACCGTGAAACCTGTCCAGTTGCCCAACACTTTGCTCTTCGTGAACGAGAACACGATAATCAGAACTATCGGCGCGTACAGCAGCAGCAACAGAAACCACAGGTACGACTGTGCAAACACGCGTCGTGTCTTCAGGCTCCGTTCCCGTCTCCGCGCCTCCATCTGTGCCGAACTTAATCTATCTTTCATCTTTCCACTTTCCACTTTCCACTTTAAACTTTCAACTTTAAACTTTTCACTTTATATCACCGTCGCCGTCCCACTCTCTTCTTTCTCCCCGAAGAAGCTTGTCAGCCCGATAATCAGCAGCATAATCAGCGACAGCGCTGCGCCGTAGTTCCACATCGTCAGACCGCCTTCGCCGAACGCACGCTGAATCAGCGATCCGAACAGCGTAATCTTGTTCCGCGTCAGCAGTTCCGCGATGGCGAACGTGCTCACTGTCGGCATGAACACCATGATTATTCCGCTGTATATACCCGGCATCGACAGCGGCAGAATTACTTTCGCAAACACTTCCCGTCCGTTCGCGCCGAGGTCATGCGCCGCCTCTATCAGCGACTTGTCCATCTTCTGCAACGTATTGTATATCGGATAAATCATGAACGGCAGGAAGTCGTAGCACATACCGTAAATCAGCGCTCCCTCGCCCAACGGGATCGAGAACATGTTAAACAGTTCCACCGTCGCCAGCGTCCGCAGCAGGAAGTTAATCCACATCGGCAGAATGAACAGCATCGCCATTACCGCAGGCGTTTTCAGTTCCGCCGTCGCCATGATATACGCCGCCGGATAGCCTAACAGCAGACAGATGATCGTCGTCAGCATCGCTATCGCCAACGAATAAATGAACGTATTCACCGCCTCGGTCGTATTGAAGAACTGCATGAAGTTCTTCAGCGTGAAGTGTCCCTGCGGGTCGGTGAACGCATATACGAATATCAGCAGCAGCGGCAGCACCACGAACAGCACCAAAAACAGCACGTAAGGCCATGCCCACGTCCGCCGCGCTCCTATCTTTGTCCACAATTTCATAATCTTCAAATCCTCAAATTTTCAAATCCTCAAATCCTCAAATCATTCCGCCTTAACAAGGCGAATGGAACTCGGTGCAATCTGTATTCCCACTCTGTCTCCGTCGTCCCACACGTCGTTTGTATCCACGTATATATCGTCGCCGTCGTCTGTCCGCACGGTCAGATGGTAGTGGTCACCTTTATATAATATAAAGTGTACATCGCCGGACAGCACACCGTCATCTTCGTGGTCAAGCAGCGTCACGCGCTCGAACGCCACACGCACTTCCACCTTGTCGCCGGCGCTGAACTTCTCCGCCTGGTTGTCGCTCACGTCCCAGTCTTCGTCTAAGAAGCGCACTTTTCCGCCTTCTAACATCTCGCCCTCGAACGCGTTCCACAGCCGTTCTTTGTGCATGACCTGGATATCTTCCGGCTTGACGAGCATTCCCACTTCCGTTCCGGGCGCAAACTCATGGTAATCCTGCACCATGAACTCGTATCCGTTCTCCGTCTTCACCACCATTTCGTAGTGTACGCCTTTGAATATACTGCTTTCCACCGTCCCGTACCACTTCGTAAACTTCCCTTTCGGCACTCTGTCCTCCGGATCCACATCCTCTTCTGACAGCGAAGCGGTCTCCTCACTTTCCTCTTTCAACTTTCCACTTTCAACTTTCCACTTTCCACTTTCCACCGCCCAAATATAAATATCCTCCGGTCGTATCACCACATCCACCGGCGTATTCTCGCCGAATCCCTTGTCCACGCAGTCAAACTCCTGGTCGCAGAACTCCACGCGTTTGTCGCGTATCATCGTTCCGTTCAGGATATTACTCTCGCCGATAAAGTCCGCCACGAAGCAGTTCACCGGCTCATTGTAGATATCTGTCGGCGTTCCGATTTGTTGGATGCGTCCTTCGTTCATCACCACCACGCGGTCGCTCAGCGTCAGCGCCTCTTCCTGGTCGTGCGTAACATATATAAAGGTGATACCCAATTTCTTGTGCATCTCTTTCAGCTCCAGTTGCATATCCTTGCGCATCTTCAGGTCCAACGCCGCCAGAGGCTCGTCCAACAGCAGCACTTCCGGCTGGTTCACGATGGCGCGCGCGATGGCCACACGTTGTTGCTGACCGCCGGACAGCGAATCCACATCGCGGAACTCATAATCGCTCATGCCCACTGTTTTCAGCGCCTGTTTCACGCGTTTGAGAATCGTGTCACGGTCTAATTTCTTGAGTTTCAGACCGAAAGCCACGTTGTCAAACACGTTCAGGTGCGGGAACAGCGCGTATTTCTGGAACACGGTATTTACCGGACGCTGGTGCGGCGGTGTTTGTGTGATGTCTTCACCTTTTAATAATATATCGCCTTCGGTGGCTACTTGGAAACCGGCGATACACCGCAGCAACGTTGTTTTGCCGCAGCCTGACGGACCCAGAATGGTCACAAACTCGCCTTTCTGCACCATCAGACTCACGTCATTCAGGGCATACTTCCCGTCCTCGAACTGTTTCGAGACGTGATTCACCTCAATAATGTACTCTTTCTTTGCCATCTATTTCAACTTTCAACTTTATACTTTCCATACGGCTTCAGCCGATTGTTCGAGGCTGTGCCGAGATAAGAACTTTCCACTTTCCACTTTCCACTTTCGGCCGCAAAATTACTGCTTTTTTCCGACCCCTCCAAATATTTTTTGCATTTTCTTCAAAAAACATATGTTTTGCTTAATAATTCGCACATTATTTTTTACTCAACATTATTTTTCTCACTGATTTTCAGCGTCTAATCTCATTTCTCGCATTTCCCCTTTTCCGCCTCACATTACATCTGTTTTGTCCTTTTTCTACTCTCTCCCCTTTTTCCATAACACCTGTTTTCCCATACCTTTCCACTTTAAACTTTAAACTTAAAACTTTCCACTTTTATCCATTCCCCCGGCATCAGATGCCGGCTTTGCTTTGTTCATTGTCCCGGATATTACCCGGTTTCTCCATGTCCATTGTGTCGGATACCATCCGGTGCCCTTCGTTAATTATTCCGGAATTAAATTCCGGCCGTTTATTGTTTTGTGTCGGGCGCAGCCCGCCCGTTCACCCGTTCACCCTTTCACCCGTTCACCCCTTCACCCGTCAGATTAAAATAAGCAACTGAACAACTGGGAAACTGAGCAAATAAAACTGCCTTTTTTACCCCAAAAGCAGAAAAATAAAACTTTTTTTGCAGAAATATTTGCGTGTTTCAAAAAAAAGCAGTACCTTTGCGCGACTTTTCACGTTATGCCCGCTATATACGCATACGCGCGAATATAATTAGGCTCGCACATCGCCCGAAAACAACAGAAAATAATCGAAAACAACCCCGAACCCAAATGTCTTACGACATGACAAAATATAAGTCAACAATAGTATTAACCAATTAAAAAACAACATTTATTAACAGAACAGACAGAAAAGAAAGGTATTAGTTTTGCGGCAAAGCCGCAGGGAGCGTCCCGAACCCCGCCACTCCGAGGGAGCGAACAAAGCCGTCCGACCGGCACGGGACAATGAGAACAATGATTCAACGGCGGGCATACCCGCCAAAATCAAAGCCAAGCCCCGCAAAGGCAAAAGAGCGGGAAAAACTTTTAACAAATCAATCATGCAAGCTGTAGCAAGACAATCCATCATGCTGACATTTAACCCTGCAAGTCTCAGCATTAGGGCGCAGGAGGCATTGCGTCAACTTCGAGCCACAAAAGAATTCAGTGTGGCGAATGTTGTTGAAGAGTCTCCTTATGACCCCGCTTATGTGGCTAAGATTCAGAAAGCAATGGAAGAGCCGCACACGAGAGTTGATAACTTGGCAGATATTTGGAAGCTATGAATTACAATCTGACATTCTCTCAAACGGCGATAGAAGAGTTGCGTTATGTGCGTCAACACAAGCCCTCATTACAGGCCAAGATTGAACGCTTGTTGCAAGAACTCACGGAACACCCATTAACGGGAACCGGTAAGCCGGAGAAACTCCGTTACAATTTGGCAGGATGTTTAAGCCGCCGAATCAACAGGGAAGACCGATTAGTCTATCGCATCAATGAAGAGGATAAGATTGTATCAATAGAGTCACTGCTCGGACATTATTGATTTGACAAAAAACAAAATCGTAACCCAAAAAACGACGGCATAGTGCCTGAGTTTTTAAGTTTAACAAAATTATTAACTAATTAACAAAAATGAAGGTTCGTGCAAGTCGAGTGTAAGCTCGCTTACGCCACTCGACAAGCCGAAGCTCCAAAAATTAATTAAATTTATGAAAAAGATTTATTCAATCGTGCTGATGGCAACAGCGTTGCTGATTGGCACAAACGTATGGGCAGCCACCATTCAAGTCGGCACAGCTGACGCCTTGGCTACTGCTTTCACAAACGCTGTTGACGATGATGTTATCGAACTGACAGCTAACATTACCATCCCCGGTTATGACGGAACAGGTAAGTACGAAATTAATTCAGGTGCAGACAAAGGTAAATATTATTATTACTATGCACTTCCGTTCGTTACCATCGATGGTAAAAAGCTTACATTGAATCTGAATGGCAAAACTATTGCAGACGATCCCGCAGCAAAGCAATATCGTAAGACTTTTTTCTACCTTAAGAAAGGCGAACTGAATATTGTTGGTCCTGGTACTATTTCTCTTAACAACAATGAAAAGGGTGTCTCTAGTAACGACCCTGATGGCGGTTATCCTTTGTTTGTCTCAGGTAATGGAGACCATACCGTTACGGGTGTTCCTAATGCCAGCAAACTTATCATCGGAAGCGGCGTGACTGTTTTCGGTAATAAAGCAGGTGTTTATATTGACGGAACCGCTGCAGCATCCACCCTTAGCGGTGAATATAAAAATGGTTTGTCAGGCACTCAGGCTGAAATTGTTAGCGAGAAACGCACAACTAACGTTGTTGCTGCCGCTCAAACTTATGGTACTGACAGCAAGGGTGCTGCTTACCACGTTTATATTGAAGTACTGTCAGGTGCAAAAGTACAAGGTCGCACTTATGGTGCTCAAATTTCTGGTAATATTAAATCCGTTATTGATGGAGTAAATGTTGCCTACCTGCCTACTATCCATATCCACGAAGGTGCTGAGGCGTGCACCTTGGATGGCACAATGGATTACTCCGCTGGAGCATATTGCGGTGGATTCGGTCACTTAATAATTGAAGGTAAAGTCCATGGCGGAACAGGTGTTTACACCAAATCCGGCAACGTTGAAATTAAAGGTAATGCGGAAGTATACTCTGACGCAAAAGAATATAAAGAAATCAAGAGCACATCATCTGGACTCTCAGGAGCTGGTAGTGGTGTTGTTATCGAAAGTAACAAATCTTATGCAGGAAAAATGGATGTTACCATAGGTGGAAATGCTACCATTGAAGGTAATAGCGGATATGCTGTACAATCTGTAACCGAAAAGGATTATACAGGTCAAGTTGAAACCTTCACTATCTCCGGTGGTAATTTTGTGAGCGGAGACAAAGGTTGCTTGGATGCAGGTGCAATCATTGCAGACGCATCTACTACAGGTGGTAAAACTGAAATCACTGTTTCCGGTGGTACCTTTGATAACAATATCGAATCACTTCTTACCGTTGTTCCCGGTGGCTACATCGCTGGTGTAACGCAAGATGAGGATGGTAATAATCAATATGTTATCTCTCCGCTTCCGGCAGGCGAAACAGTTGATAAGACCAATAAGAACATTGATGGTCTTACTGCTGGTTTTATTGAGTGGACTGACTATGTACAACCCGCATTGACAAATGCCGTAACTCGCATTGATCACCTTGACATGTTGGGAACTAGCAAATTGGATATTCCTGCAGGCAAGAAGGTTATCATTGGTTCTGTTATGATGAGTCCCAACTCTGTAATCACAGTTGAAGCCGGTGGTATCCTTATTATAAATGGCGAGAATGGTTTCGTAGCTAACAAGGCTAAGAACCTCGTTATTAAGACCTCTGAAGATGCTCCGGCATACTTCTTAATTGCTCCCGCTGCAAAAGAAAAACTGCACCCGATGGCTACGGTTGAGTTTACATCTAAATCTTTCGTAAATGGGTCAAACTTTGCGGTTCAACGTTTTGGTATTCCTACGTATGGTGCATTGACATCAATTGATGCCGTTGATCCTGATAATGAATCTACTAAAATTGGTACTAAATTTGGTCTCTTTGATTACGATAATAACGCGTGGATAGTATTTGGTGGTATCAATGGACAAGGAACAATGGACTATTCTAAGATGGCAAACTCATTTGACTACTATCAAATGATTAACTATGCTACAAATCCAGGCACTAAAGTTATTATGCAAGGTCGCCTTGTAGGAAACGAAATTCCTCAACTGAATGTACGTGGTAATTTCTGGAATGGATTCTCAAATAGTATGTTGGGAAACATCAGTATTCCTGAATTGCTTGATATGATTCCTGGTTCCGTTGACAAAGCTATTTATCTCTACGATATCAATGCCGTACAACAAACATGGGAGCCTATTACTAAACTGGATGAAGTAGGCGGTATTATTCCTCCCATGCAGCCATTCTTGATACGTAACACTATGGCTGCTGCTACCGTGGATGTTGATTACTACGATGCTATTTATAAAGCATACGATCCCGATAAGGCATCTACTGCTCCTGCACGTCGTCGTGTTACCAACAATTGGACAATGGCTAAACTTATCGTTAAAGGTGAAAACTGCAAAGACCGTGTTCTCGTTGCAGAAGGTGAAGAGTTCTCCGCTGAATTCGATAACGGCTACGATGCTGCTAAGTATATGAACGACGGTATCAATATGTACGTTATGGCCGACGAGAAGATGAGTAACTTCGCTACCGACAATCTGGATAATACCTATGTAGGCTTCCAAACTGTTAATGGTGGCAACTACACCATCGAATTTGCAAATGTTAATGGCGAAGACCTCACTCTCATTGACCTCGCTACCGGCGACCGCATCGCTATGGTTGAGGGCAATGTATACGAGTTCACCGCTGATGCAACTATCGTTTCCAAATCGTAGGTCTCCACAATGCTCCTACCGCTGTTGAAAACGTATCGGCTGCTAATGCTGGCGCAGTTTACACTATCATGGGTCAATACGTAGGCGAAATGAGCGACTGGGATATTCTCCCTGCCGGCATCTACGTGGTTGATGGCGTTAAACGCGTAAAATAATATTAATTAGTCAGTTTCGGGCGAGAGTCCGAAGCTGACTAACTAAATTTTTAAAGTATGAAAAAGACGTATGTGAATCCGACAATTGAGATGATGGAGATTTGCCTCACCGCAGGTATTTGTTCTCCCATTAATGGCGGAAATATTCAAGGAGGAATAACTCCATAATTATTTAGTTGTGCGATATCCGTGAATCGAATTTCAAGTTATATCAACAACATGTTTAACTAGTATAAATAAAAAAGATAACAATGAAAAAAATTATGATTTCGCTGCTTATGGTAGCAGCAACAATGAATGTTATGGCTGCAACAGTTGCAGGCATGGCAAAAGTTACGATTAAAGGCGTAGAAACAGGTAAGTACTGCGCTTTGACAATTGCAGAGTTGTCAGACGGCGTTGCCGGACTCAACCCTGGTTATTATGCAGAATTGAACACGGAAGGTAAGGATGTTCAAATGTATGTGACGTATGGTGGCAAAAACTACCAAACCTTTGGTTCCAATGCAGCTACTATGGCTGACTTGCAACTCGGTATCAAAACTGATGCTTCAACTTCTTATACTTTGACGGCATCTGGTGTTACCGGTACTCCTTTAAAGATTATGATTAATGGTGTCACCTATACCATCACAGCCGGTATGAGCGAGACCATTACTCTGCCCGCAAGTTCTACCCTGCCCGCAGCCGGTGATGAGGCTAAGTACAAAGTTAATCCGTCTGCTCCCGCAGCTCCGATTTGCTTCAACTACAACAAACTGGAGATTAACGTTGCTCCTGCCAATCCTATCATCGTTACTGACAAAAACGGTACCGCCGTTACTGGCAGTCCGTTCGCTGTTACTACTACCGTTATTGATTTGAGTGGAGAAGCAGCTGGCCGCTACATCGTAACCTACGACGGTAAAGAATACCAAATTGACGTTAAACCCACCGTTACCGTTAAGCCCTAATAGATTAGGGTCCATGCGCATGGCATAAATGCAATAGTATTCGTATTGCCAAGCGCAAAACAACATCTATACACTCCTTATATATAAGTCCGCGCACGCGACACCTTATATATAATAATAAGAAAGGAATATATAATGTTGGGAAATAAAATTAAATTATTAACAATAACCCTGCTGACGCTGCTAAGTACAGTGATGTTGCACGCGACGGACGTTGAATACAGCGCTACCGTTTGCGGTAACAGTAGTTATCTGTTCGGCTGTCAAGAGCTTACAACGTCGGGAACGTACACCAAGGACGAAGGAGGCAACACCGTGTATCTGCACCTGCTGTTCTCCAAGCCTGTAACGGTAAGCTACGAACCGACTATTGCACCGGGACAGACTTATCTGTTCGGTTGCAAGACGTACACTGCTGACGCAACAGAAGACAACGTGCTGTCCACCAAAGCGGGCTGCGACTCGACAGTTATCATGAAACTGACAGTCAAAGCTCCGGCAACAGACATCACCGTATCGTACGAAGCAGACATCATTCTCGGGCAGACTTACCTGTTCGGTTGTGAAGAAATCACGCCTACCGCACTCGGCGACGTGACCAAACAGCGCACAATCGACCGTGTAGGCGG
>CAJOFV010000042.1:0-8651 GCA_905233925.1 Paludibacteraceae bacterium | reverse complement strand
TCTCGGGCAGACTTACCTGTTCGGTTGTGAAGAAATCACGCCTACCGCACTCGGCGACGTGACCAAACAGCGCACAATCGACCGTGTAGGCGGTGGTGATTCCATCATCAACCTTACACTGCATGTTAAGTCCAACAAGATTGAGGTCTCGTACGAAGCAGACATCACTCTCGGGCAGACTTACCTGTTCGGTTGTGAAGAAATCACGCCTACCGCTCTCGGCGACGTGACCAAACAGCGCACAATCGACCGTGTAGGCGGTGGTGATTCCATCATCAACCTCACACTGCATGTTAAGTCCAACAAGATTGAAGTCTCGTACGAAGCAGACATCACGCTTGGGCAGACTTACCTGTTCGGTTGCGAAGAAATCACGCCTACCGCTCTCGGCGACGTGACCAAACAGCGCACAATCGACCGTGTAGGTGGTGGTGATTCCATCATCAACCTTGTTCTGCATGTCAAGTCAGCTGCTCAAGATATCGCCGTATCGTACGAATCAACTATTAACGTTGATGAGAACCTGATATTCGGGTGCCAAGTATATACGTTCTCGGTAACAGGTCCTCAGGTACTGACCAATAAGATACCGCGCCTGAGTGTACTCGGTGACTCCATCATTACGCTGAACCTGACGGTTCAGGCCGGTGGTTCGCCGACGAAGGAAGATATCACGGTTCAGTACGAAGCAGACCTCACGCTCGGACAAACGTACCTGTTTGGCTGTGAAGAAATCACACCTGCCGTTGCCGGCGATGTGAACAAGCAGCGCACAATCGACCGCGTAGGAACATACGGTGACTCCATCATCAACCTCATCCTGCACGTGAAACCTGCTGCCGTTGAAGTTCAGTACGAAGCAGACCTCACACTCGGGCAGACTTACCTGTTCGGTTGCGAAGAAATCACGCCTACCGCTATCGGTGACGTGACCAAACAACGCACAATCGACCAAGTAGGCGGTGGTGATTCCATCATCAACCTGATTCTGCACGTCAAAGGTGCCAAGATTGAGGTTCAGTACGAAGCGGATATCAACCTCGGACAGACTTACTTGTTCGGTTGCGAGGCTATCACGCCTACCGCTATTGGTGACGTGAACAAACAGCGCACAATCGACCGCGTAAACGGTGGTGACTCCATCATCAACCTGATTCTGCACGTGAAGACTCCGTGCGACAATCCGGCTGTGATTCACCACGTAGAGACACACAATATCTGCACGAACGAGCCGCTTCCGTATAAAGATCTGGAGTGGAACAAGACCTTCTACACCCGCGATACCACGTACAATGATACGTTGGTATATCAGGTAGGTGACAAGAAGGGCTGCGATAGTATCGTTCAACGCGTACTGGCGTCCGTTCCGGCGACCTACAAGATTCAGCCGGTAACGAACATCATTATCTGCGACGGCGACAGCTATACATGGAAACTTCCGAACGGCAAAGAGGTCGGCACATACAACACGACGCAAATCGTCAAAGACAGTATTCCTGACCCGGATCCGCTGTATCCGTGCGACAGCCTCATCTATGAGCTGAACCTCACGGTACAGACAGCTGTTGACCTGCCGGCAACGGATACCGTTGTTTGCAACGGTACTTCGTTCGTATGGAAAGATCTGGACGGCAACGTCATCGGTACGTACACGACCTCGCAAACCGGTCTGACACACGTGGTTAAGCACAAAGTGATCAACACCGCCGGTACTTACTGCGATAGTCTGCGCTACACGCTGAACCTGACCGTTCTGCCTGCTATGACGAAGGAAGTACGCCAGGATACGATCTGCTACAACTCCGACTACACCTGGAATGATGAAGCCGGTAACCTCATCAAGACCCTCACCGCAGTGAAGGCGAATGTGAAGGATACCGTTTACAGACAGTTCGCCGGTACGGAGTGCGACAGCATCATGAACGTATTGCTGCTCGTGGTTCACGACGAAGCCAAGACTATTCCTACGGAAGAGACCATCAGCTTCGGCGCGGACTATACATGGAAAGATCAGGATATGAACGTCATCAAGACCTATACGGACGTTGAGAAGTCCCTTACCGACAAGCATGTTGTAGCGACTGCTGACGGCAAGTGCGACAGCCTCATCTATACGCTCTCGTTGAAGGTTAAACCGATTGACACGGAAGAGACCTCTATCAGTGCTACTGTTTGCGCAGGAAGCACCTACAAGAGCCGCCTTAATGACGTCCTGATTACAAAGGATACTACCTGGTCAGAGACCTTGCGCGTGAAGAAAGACGGTGCAAAAGTGGATTCTGTCTACAACTACACCATCTACATCTTCCGCAACCCGAGCATCCTGCCGACCACTTTGGTTGACAGCGTACGCGCTGTCTGCGGTTATCCGCTTGACACCGCTACCGCTCAGGCTGAAATCAAGGCTTACCTGAAAGCGAACTTCAACGTCATCCACGTCGATCCGGATGCACAAATCAAGTGGTACGTGAAACGTGACGGCAAGTTTGTACCGAAGGCGAAAGATATCATCTCCGGCGGTATAAGCGAAGTTGAGTTCCAGTGCATTATCCTTGACCAGTGCGGCAACAAGCTCGCTATCGACAAGACGATACCTGTACTCGATCCCGATATGGTATTGAAACCGGGCATCCTCGTCGAGAAGTACGGCCACTGGCTGCTCATGCTCCACGTCAATAACCTCGTCAAGGAAGGCTTTGTCTTCACCGAGCAGGATGTTGACTGGTATCAGGAGCAGAACGGCGTCGAGAAGAAACTGGATTATCACGGTTACTACTACACCGCGAACGAAGAACTGGTTGGCAACTTCTACGTTATCATCAACGCTACGAACGCCACCGGCTGTAACGCGGCTATCAAGTCGAACACCGTTGACTGGTCCACGCCGATGAACGCACCGATGCGCCTCGTTCCGAACTTCGGACACGAAGGCACCATGATGCGGTTGGAGAACCTCAACCCGAACAACGAGTATCAGATTTATGCTTATGACGAAGCCGGTGTACTCATCCGCCAGATGTCCGTCAGCGGACAGGCGATGACCGAAATCCGTGCCGAAGGCATTCCGGGCATTTACATGCTGCGCGTTGTAACGGACGAGAAGGTTGAAACGCTACGTTATATCATCAAATAATGGAGGGAAACAACATGAAAACAATTAAAGCATTATTGATTGCCTCCGGTTTGACCCTCGCTGCTGTTGCGGTGTCCGCCCAAGAGGCGGCACCCGCAGCACAGCTGTCCGACTTCAGCGTCGGCGAACCATCGTGATCAAGAAAGACCACGAGCGCTATCTCACCGGCGAGAAAATGTCCAAATGGGTATATAACGTGGAGCACACGATCCAACAGGTAGGCGGTAAACGCTGGCCGAACGGTATCCTTGTCCGCGGTATTTATTCGTGGGTAGGACCCGACGATATTTTGAACAAGACCAAGCACCCCGAAGCTGCTGCAGCTAACCAAGAGGCGAAAGAACAGGCTGAACAGGCACGTCAGGACTCGATCCAGGCGGCAAAAGACTCTGTCCAGCAGGCAAAGGAGGAGCGCAAAGACTCCATCCAGCAGGCTAAAGCCGAGCAGGATTCCATCGAACAGGCTATTCGCGATTCCATCGAGACAGCCCGTCTGGATTCCATTGCCGAACGTGCACGCCGTGACTCGATTGCACAGGCTACACGTGACTCCCTGCGCCAGGTTTGGGAGCAACAGCAAGACAGTTCCGGTGCTGCCTATACCATCACCGAACAGCAGAAAGAGAAGTTCGCCTGCGACCGGTTCACTATCGGTCTGCGCGGCGGTGCTTCCTCCCTCATGCAGGATGCGGAGAAGATGGGGCACTGGAAAGTCGGCTGGGACGTTTTGCTTGACTTGCAATATGCACACTACTGGAAAAAGTTCGGTAAGAAGATGCAATACGGTATCTTGGTGGGCGTGAGCGCCGGCTATGCACGGTCTCACCTCAGCAATGCTATCGAAGGCGACAAGTTTACCGAAAAGACAGTAAGCGGTGACATTAACTATACCGTCAAGGCAGACAACGTGAAAGAGTATGACGGACAGCTTCAGCTGGAAATCCCCATCATGTTCAGCATGATTCATGAGAAGGGCTTCTTTATGAACATCGGTCCGAAAGTCGCTCTGCCCGTTTGGTCACAGTATAACCAGACCATTGACAAACCTGTCATTGATGCATACTTCCCGGATGAGGGTGTAACCGTTCACAATGCCAAGATTACCGGCCAGGTGACGGACGAACAAGCTGATTCCGACGGCAAGTGGAAAACCAGCAAGCTCAACGTTATGTTGGGCGCAGAGCTGGGCTACGAGTTTACGTTCCGCAACAAGAACTCTTTCGGTATTGGTGTCTTCGCAGACTACAGCCTCTATTCGCTGTACAAGAACGACCCGACAACCAAGTCTCTTGTTGAGATCACGGAGCTTCCGGCAACCAACAAGCCGGCTGTGGTGAATGTGCTGTCTGCAACAGACAGTTACGCCAGCGGCATGGGCTTCTTCGATGTCGGTCTCAAACTCGCTTACCACTTCAACTGGTGGAAGTAATAAAAAAAGCGGCTCAGAGCAATTCTGAGCCGCTTTTTTATATCCCAAATTTCACAAATATTGCATTTTTTGCTCCAAAATTTGCATATTTGCCAAAAAAGCAGTACTTTTGCGGCCTGAAAAGAAATTATACCACAAAGTATGGTCATCTACTAATCCTGCCATACTACAGACTATTCAACGGGATAGTCAAAACACGCAAATGAAAAAATGCGTAAATGCATAAATGAGAAAATGTGAAAATGAGAAAATAAAAAAATGGTTTATTCTGTTAAACTAAAAATATTTTAAGGTACAATGAAAAAAATTTACTTCTTTATTCTTGCGCTAGGCTGCGCTGCAGTTGTTGCCGCAAATGAAGCAACAATTATCGAACCTCAAACAACTATCGAAACCGACGAACTCGGCGTAGATACAATAATCATTGGAGAAGATACCCTCTTCTTCCCTCGTTTCCCAGAACCAATCCATTTGGATCTATCCTCATCTCCCCGTAAGGCAACATTGGCGGAGCCCTGCCGGACGGATAGTATTGTCGGTCTGGATAACGGCGCGTATGCATCCAAAACCGAATATGAGTATGATGAGGCAGGACATACTATCGGAGAAACGAAATATAAATGGGTTAATGGTGTAAAAACCGGTATTAGCAAGTATTGGAAGAAATATACCGGCTCTACTGCCACTACTACCGTCAACTATAAATGGAACGCTACAAAGGAAGATTGGGACGGGAAAGATAGTACACAATACCTTTACTACCCGAACGGCAAAATGAAATCCAATGCAAAATATGTGTGGGATAATAATGCTTGGCGCTATAGCACGCTCGTGGAATATGAATACGATGCAGCCAATCGTGAAACACTTACCTGCAATAGCTCATGGAGTACAGCCGCAGGTGCTTTGGCATATACCACCAAGCGCGAACACGAATATGACGGAAGCGGACGGACATTGGTTGATGCTTCGTGGAAATATAGCAACGGAGCATGGATTGGAACAGGTATGAGTAAGTGGGAATACTATGCCAATGGCCAAAAAAAGGTAGAAGAAGCATATTCCGGTTGGGAAAATAATAATTGGAAAGGAATAGCCAACGGAAGAGCCACTTATGAATATAATGCGGCAGGGAAAGTTACAAAAAAGATTACATATACATGGACTGCTGGAGCTTGGGTGGAAGCAACTAAAGAAGAAACGCAATATGACGGCTCCAATGTATCTGACTTGGCACAATATAGTTGGAAAAATGGCGCATGGAGTGGGACTTCTCGTGACAGCACTACATGGACCGGAGGAAAGAAAACGGAAGAAATCAAATTAATTTGGAGCGATAACACTTGGAAATTGAGCACTAATACCCAGAAAGTGTATTCCGGCAGCAATCAAACTGAACAAATACCCCTCAAATGGGACGGAACAAAATGGATTGGGAATGGCACTAAGTGGGTAAAAACCTTTGTCTTAACCAATAAAGTGGAGACACAAACCAATTATTCGTGGATAACAGATAAATGGGTCGAGACTACAAAAGATTCAACAAAGTGGATTAATTCATCTTTGTCTGAATCAGTATCCAGCTATAAATGGAATGAAGGAGTTTGGGATGGCACGAAAAAAGTTAAGAATACCTACAATGCAAAAAACAAACCCTTAAGCAATGAAACCTTAGCATGGGGCGGCAGCGAAACCAACTGGCGCGATAGTTTACATACGGTATATCAATATGCGGATGATAATACTACTGAAATCCTAAAAGTCAATGCTAAAAAGGTTGGAGACGATTGGCAAGCCATTGACTCTACTAAGCGCGAAATCGAATACATTACGGTCGCAGGTCAGAAAAAGACAAAATCCGATTTCTCTTCCAAATGGACTGCTACATCTGGAAAATGGACGGGTACAGGAACAAAGTACAAATATGAGTATGATGCAAACGCTAATGTCATTCTTTCTGTCACACATACTTTCAAGAATGGAGCTTGGGTTTATAAAGATAGCGCCTTGTATGCTTACAAAAACAATAAGTCCACACAAAAACTTTTAGACGAAACATGGTCATACAATAGTAACACCATGACTTGGAAAGGCAATCATAAATATATCTATGATTTTAATGATGCAGGCCTTCCAATATTGAATGCATATTACAACGCATGGGATACTGATAGAAAAGAATGGATTGGCGATCAAAAAAATGAGAAAAAATATGATGGTTCCACATTGATTAGTAATCTGTATTTCAACTGGAATAATTCTTTATGGGATTTTGTTGGTTCTTCACGCATCGATTATAATCAACGTGATGCCGCAGGTAACATAACAGAACAAGTAGATTGGGTTTCTGAAATTTCCGGAGATACTTGGAAATGGGTTCAAAGTGAAAAGACAGAAAAGGAATTTGATCCTTCAAAAGGAGAAGTTTACTCACTTACTTCTGAATGGTCAGGAACCAATTGGTGCAGTACCGCGATGAGCGAATCCACATACGATAACGATGCAGACGCCAAATTACGCTACACGTACGATGAGGAATACAAGAATTGTGAAACAACTCCTTTCTGGAAAGCGGAAAGTCAATACTACTATAGCTGCGACACCTATTGGAACATCCGCTTTGTAGATTGGGACGGAACAGAATTATCTTCTCAAAAGGTATTGAACGGCGCTTTGCCTAAGACTCCGGGCAAGCAAACGCGTGAAATGGATCAAAAATATACCTACGAGTTTACCGGCTGGGGCGAGAAGATTGTTGCCGCTACGGAAAACAAAACCTACACCGCCCAATACGAGGCTACCCTGCGCAAATATACCGTAACGTACTACGATGAGGACGGCACCTCCATTCTGGATACCCAGAAGAACGTGGAATATGGCACCACGCCGACCTACGGCGGTCCGGAACCCACGAAGGCAAGCACCGACCAATATACCTACGCCTTCAGCCAGTGGGGCGACAACGGCGTGAAAGCGGTCGAGGGTGACACAAGCTACGTGGCACACTATACGCCGACACTCCGCCAGTACACCGTCACCTTCGCCAACTACGACGACAAACCGTTGCAATCAAGCTCCGTTGATTACGGCACCACACCCGCATACACCGGCGAGACACCCACCAAAGCAGGCGATGCAGAATATAGTTATGTCTTCAGCGGCTGGAGTCCCGAGATTGTATCCGTTACCGGCGCTGCCACCTATACGGCGCAGTTCACGCCATCCAAGAACCAATATACGGTGAAGTTCTACGCCGACGAGGCGAAGGAGAACCTGCTGTACTCCAACAAGTTCGACTTCGGCACCATGCCCGAATACACCGGCGATACGCCCACGAAGGCAGGTGACGCACAGTACAGCTACACCTTCAGCGGCTGGGGCGAGACCGGCACCAAGAACGTTACCGGCGACACCGCCTATGTCGCTCAATTCACCCCGAGCGTGAACCAATACACGGTGACCTTCAATAACTACGATAACACGCCGCTGCAATCGTCGGACGTAGCCTACGGTACAACGCCCGAATATACCGGCGAGACACCTGTCAAAGCTGGCGATGCAGAATATAGTTATGTCTTCAGCGGCTGGAGTCCCGAGATTACAGCCGTTACCGGCGCTGCCACCTATACGGCGCAGTTCACGCCATCCAAGAACCAATATGCAGTAACCTTCGAGGTGAAGGGCAACTCCGCTTTGAGTCATACCATCGACAATGTGCCCTACGGCACACTGGTGAACGACCTTGTGGCAGCCGTGAAAGCGGCACTCGGCGGCGATACATTCGAGGATGATGACTACATCTATACCTTTGTAGGTCTGGAGAACGTGTCCGCTACTGATATCGTAACCGGCGACGCTACGTACTATGTACTCTACTCGGCAGAGCCCAAGACCACAACCGGCTTCGGCAACATCGAGCAGTCACCCAAGACGGTTAAGATCATCGAGAACGGAGTGCTCTACATCCTCCGCGAGGGTAAGAAATACACGATGCAGGGAGAAGTAGTGGACTAGGAGACTAGGATTCTAGGATTCCAGGATTCTAGATAACTAGATAATAATCCGAGGCGGTATTGAACCGCCTCGGAT
>CAJOFV010000041.1 GCA_905233925.1 Paludibacteraceae bacterium | reverse complement strand
AGTTCCACGCCGCGCTTATCACGCTCAACCGAAGGGAGATGTACCGCTTCAACGCCAAGTCCGGCGACATGGAAGGCATAGTGAACATGCCGCTGCAGATCAAGGATATATATTACTCCGTATTTATGCGCGAGGACAAGATCCCGCCGCACCAGCAAGCCGAAGCCGGCGGAGCGAAGGTCAAGGCCAAGATCTCCTTCCGCAGCCAGGGCGACCGGCCGGTCAATAAGTTGGCGCGTGAGGTGTTCCGCGGAGGCGGACACATGAACGCTTCCGGCGGCGAGTTCTTCGGCTCGGTGGATGAGGCAGCACAAAAGTTCATCGAAATTATGCCCAAATATTTGCTAAAAGAATAAATTTTTCATTTAGGTGAAAAAAAATACATATTTTTTTACCCTATCTCTTGCAAATATCATTTTTTTTCCGTAACTTTGTACCGAAAATGCGCTAGTGGCATTTCACGCGCTGATTGACAAGAAAACTAACAATACATAAACCATTAAAAAACAAACTAACTCACAATTATGACAAAAGTAGCTATTAACGGCTTTGGCCGTATTGGTCGTCTGGCTTTCCGTCAGATGTTTGAAGCTGAGGGTTATGAGGTTGTTGCTATCAACGACTTGACCAGCCCGAAGATGTTGGCTCACCTCCTGAAGTACGATACCGCTCAAGGTGGTTTCGCAGGCAAGTTCGGCGAGGGCAAGCACACTGTTGCTTACAAGGACGCTATTCTCGCTGAGGATGGCAAGACAGTTCTGACTCCGGGTTCGATCATCGTTGACGGCAAGGAGATCACTATCTATGCTAAGCCTAACGCAGCTGAGCTGCCTTGGGGCGAGCTGAAGATTGACGTTGTTCTCGAGTGCACGGGCTTCTACACCAGCAAGGCTAAGGCTGAGGCTCACATCCAGGCCGGCGCAAAGAAGGTTGTTATCTCTGCTCCTGCAGGCAACGATCTGCCGACTATCGTTTACAACGTTAACCACAAGACTCTGACTCCGGCTGACACCGTTATCTCTGCTGCTTCTTGCACCACCAACTGCCTCGCTCCGATGGCAGCTGCTCTGCACAAGTATGCTCCGATCCAGAGCGGTATCATGTCCACCATCCACGCTTACACCGGCGACCAGATGATTCTCGATGGCCCGCAGCGTAAGGGTGATCTCCGTCGTAGCCGTGCAGGTGCCCAGAACATCGTTCCGAACAGCACCGGTGCTGCAAAGGCTATCGGTCTCGTTATCCCCGAACTGAACGGCAAACTCATCGGTAGCGCACAACGCGTTCCGACCCCCACCGGCTCAACCACTATCCTCGTGGCTGTCGTTAAGGGTAAAGACATCACCAAAGAGGGCATCAACGCCGCTATGAAAGCTGCCGGAACTGAGAGCTTTGGCTACACCGAAGACGAAATCGTTTCCAGCGATGTAATCGGTATGAAGTACGGCTCGCTCTTCGACGCTACCCAGACCATGGTTGCCAAGATTGACGACGACACCTATCAGGTACAAGTAGTCAGCTGGTACGACAACGAGAACAGCTACACCAGCCAGATGGTTCGCACCATCAAATATCTGGCTGAGCTGAAGTAATAGTACCGACCTAATAAAAAAAGCGGCTCGCGAGGGTCGCTTTTTTTAGAGTTACCATGACCCGCATACAAGACAAGGACAAGTTATATACCTTTCTGCGCCCGTACGTTGACTGGACATTCCGTCTCTCGTACAGGCATTTCCAGTTGGTCGGACGGGAGAACATCCCTACGGACGGAGCATATATCTATGCCCCTAACCACACCAACGCCCTCTGCGACGCGATGGCGATTCTGGGCATAGACCACCAACGCAAGGTCTTCGTGGCGCGGGCGGACATTTTCCGCAAGCCCAAGCAGGCGAAGTTGCTCAACTGGCTGAAGATTATGCCTATCAAGCGTGTGCGCGACGGCTTGGACGAGGTGCGTAAGAACGACGAAACCATCAACAACGCCGTGGCGACCTTGCGCGAAGGTGTGCCGTTCTGCATTCTGCCGGAGGGCACACACCGCACCAAACACTCGTTGCTGCCGTTGAGTAAGGGTATTTTCCGCATTGCCCTGCAGGCCAATGACGAGTTCGGCGCAGAGAAACCGGTTTATATCGTGCCGGTCGGACTGGAGTATGGCGACTGGTTTCACCTCTGGAACAACCTTACCGTCAACATCGGCAAGCCGCTGAACGTCACGGAGTTCGTGCAGACGCACGCCGACTTGGATCGTCCGCAACTCATTCTTGCCATGCGGGACGAACTGACGCAGCGCATGCACCAGACTTTCCTCTGGGTGCCGGACGACGAAGACTACGACACCAACTGGGAGCGACTCAAAGCCAATCCCCCTGCGCCGTTTGACCGCTTCAAGGAACGCCGCGTACCCAAATGGGCGTTGTTGTTGTATCTTGTGCTGCTTGCGCCCTTGTTCGCGGTAAGCGCCGCCCTGACGATTCCGCTGTGGGCGATGTGGCTGTACATCTGCCGCAAGGTCGCTGACCCGGCTTTCCATAACTCCGTCCAGTACGTCTGGCAGACGGTCTATTACCCGCTCACCCTGTTCACGGCTATCCCCTTCTGGATGTTCGTGCAGGAATATGTGTATCAGTTTAGAAGATTCAAACCATGATTAGAGCATACCTTATTATCGCCTTGTATATTCTTGTGCCGGTGCTTATTATCGAGTGTTTCAAGCGCTGGACATGGATGCAGAAAATCGGCACAGTTGTGGCCGCCTACGCCGTGGGCATTATCTTCGCCCTGACCGGCTTCGTGCACTTCGAGCCCGGAACGGCAGCCGCCCTGTCTTTCGGCAAACTGCAGTCAACCATTATGTCCGTCACGGTGCCACTGGCTATTCCGCTCATGCTGTTCAACTGTGACTTCAAGCTCTGGACGAAAGCCCTGCCGAAAACCATCTGGTCGCTCATGGCCGGCATACTCGCCGTACTGGTGGCAGTCATCAGCGGTTACTTCATCTTCCGCACGCCGGAGATTGCCAACTTCAACAAAATAGCCGCCATGATGACCGGCATTTATACCGGCGGCACGATGAACTTCAATGCCCTTGGGGCTTCGCTTGGCGTGGACAAAACAGTCATGGCGATTGTGCTCGCTTTCGAGATGGTTTTCACCACACCTTATATATTTTTTATGATAGGTGGCGGTTACAAGTTCTTCCGCAAGATTCTTCCGCATAAGGACGTGACGCGCAAAGGACGCACGGATGAGGATGTAGAATCCAAAGACGTGGAGAACTACCGCGGTATGTTCCACCGCAGGATAGTCGGCGGTATGATGATTGGTTTGGCGTTGAGTATTCTCTTCCTCGCTATCGGTGCGGGCTTGGCGTTGCTTATTACCGGCACGCTCAACGAACTCGTGGTCATCCTCACGATTACCACGCTCTCTATCATCGCCTCATTCTTCCGGAAAGTACGGGAACTGCCTAAGACCTTCGAGCTCGGCATGTTCTTCATTCTTATCTTCTCGGTCATTGTAGCCTCGCTCTTTGACATCCACAGCGTCAACGGCGGCAGCCTGATGATAGGCCTGTTCGTGCTCTGGGTAATGGTATGTGCGGCGGGTCTGCACCTGCTCTTCTGCAAGATTTCCCATGTGAGTGGCGATCTGTTCTGTGTCAGCCAGATTGCGCTGCTATGTTCACCGCCGTTCGTACCGCCGGTTGTTGGCGCGATGCAGAACAAGAAAGTACTTATTTCCGGCATTGTCATAGGTCTCGTCGGTTACGCCGTCGGCACCTACCTCGGCATCGCCATTGCATTAATATTGCCCTAGCCACCTAGCTGCCTAGAAACCTGGAAAACTAGAAAAAACCACCCATTATGAAAAAATCACTCCTTATTATTCTCGCCGCCTTGCTCGTTCTTCCGGCATTCGCCAAGCGTCAGCCCAAACCGCAGGAGGTGGACTCCCTCGGCCGTAAGATCAAAACCGGTTGGAACTTCGGCATCCTGCCGTCCGTTGCCTACGATGCCGACTACGGCTTCCAGGGCGGCGTGCTCACGAACGTCTATTACTACGGCGACGGCTCACAATACCCCGAGTATATTCACTCGCTTTATCTGGAAGCGGCTTACACCACCAAGCACCACGGCATTTTCCGTTTCAACTACGACTCCAAGTACCTCATCCCGGGTTACCGTCTAACGCTCGATGCCACCTATCTGCCCGACGCCATGTGTGACTTCTACGGCTTCAACGGCTACCAGTCCAAGTACCACTTCGCTTGGCACGACTGGTCCAAACAACCCGAAAAAATGTCCGTCGAGGACTACCGCACACGCGTCTTCTACAAGTACAAACGTGACCTGATTCGCGTCGCGGGCGACATCGAAGGCACTATTTACAAAGACCTCAAATGGAACGCCGGACTCGGCGTGCTCGGTTATATCATCGACGACTGCGACATCAACATGCTCAACGGCAAGAACGAGTACGACCCGACGCTGGTGCATCAGAAAGCCCTTAATCCCGACGCGCAGCTGCTTTACGACAAGTACAAGACCTGGGGACTCATCGGCAAGGACGAACAGAACGGCGGGTGGCACCCGTACCTTCGCGGCGGTATAACGTACGATACCCGCGACAAACGCCAGGGTCCGAACAAGGGTATCTACACCGATGCCTTCTTCACCTATTCCGCCGCCTTCAACGCCAAGTACGGCGCACAGGCTGACGCAGGATATAACCACCTCCAGTTCAACTTCACTTTCCGCCATTATGTGCCCTGCTACACCGACAAGAACGGCCAAAACCGCATTACCTTTGCCTACCGCATCGGCACGCAGAATAACATCGCCGGAAAGTCGCCGTTCTACATGAATAACTACATGAACGCCCTCTTCATCCAGCGTGTTTATTACGAAGGACTGGGCGGTGGTAACTCCGTCCGCGGCATGATGGCGAACCGTATTCTGGCGAACGGCTTTGCTTTTGCCAATGTGGAGTTCCGCTTCCGCGTCGTTAACTTCGACATCAAGCACCAGCACTTTTATGTCGGACTTAATCCCTTCTTCGACCTCGGCGTGATTACGCAGCCCTATAAACTGGACGAACTGGTGGAACTGCACACCGAGGGCAAATTCACCACCTTGCGCGAGAGCGTGACGGCATCGGGTGATAACTTCGACGACTACTTCTCCACCGACAAGCGGGACATTTACATGCCGCACATGACTGCCGGTTTGGGACTGAAGATTGGCATGAATGAGAACTTCGTCCTTTCCTGCGACTGGGCAATGCCCCTCAACAAGCAGGATAACCAAAAATGGGCAAACTTCTACGTCAAAATGGGTTACCTGTTCTAAAAACAACAAAGTGTGGCCTGAAAAACCGCACTTTGTTTTAGCATATGTTAAGCATCTCTTAAGCATCTTTTGGAGTTCATTTTTTCGAGTCCCAGCCGGGACGCAACCGACACGCAAAAAGGTGGCTAACCTCTAGGTAACGTCTAGGTAACCTCTAGGTCCAAAAAAGTGCGACAAAAACGCACTTTTTTTCGTTAAACGTTAAACATTAAACATTAACCATCAAAAAAATTTGCACGAGTCAAATTTTTTTTGTAATTTTGCGGCGTTTTATGTGGTGTATAAAAAAACGGCATTATCAATAATCAATACTAATCCTAAAAAACACTATTCTATGATTCATTTGAATGAAGAAGCGGCGCGATGCCTGTTGTGCGAGAACGCGCCTTGCAGTCAGGCAAGCAAACACGGCGACATTGCCCGTGCTATTCGCGCCATACGGTTTGATAACTCCGCCAACGCGGGGCGCTGGCTGGTTGGCTGCACCGAAGAAGACTATGCGGTTGCGGAAGCGGCATGTATCCATTATGACAAACCCATTCGCATTGCGATTAAAGCGGCGGTGAATGACCAAACCGAAGCACCCACACCTGTGGATGAGTTGCCGAGCCTGGAGCTGAACTTCTGCGACATCGTCTGCGAAAACCCGTTCTTCCTGGCGAGTTCGGCGGTCTGCACGAACTACGACATGGTGGCCCGTGCGCTGGAAGCCGGTTGGGCAGGCGTGTTCTACAAAACCATCTGCAAGCAGGACATCCGTGAGGTCTCCCCGCGATTTGATGCCGTGCGCAAGGAGGGAACTCCCTTCATCGGTTTCCGTAACATGGAGCAATTGAGCGAGAACCCTTACGAAATGGACTTTGATATCCTGCGCCGTTTGAAGCAGAACTACCCGACGAAAATCATCGTCGCCTCGATTATGGGTCAGTCGGAGGAAGAGTGGATTGAGCTCGCGAAGATGGCGGAAGCGGCGGGCTGCGACGCAGTGGAGCTGAATTTCTCGTGCCCGCAGATGAAACTCTCGGGCTTGGGCAGCGACATTGGTCAGAGTAACGAACTGATTTTATGTTACACGTCCTGCATCAAAGAAGCCGTGAAGATTCCTGTTATTCCGAAAATGACCCCGAACGTGGCATCAATGACGCCTCCCGCGCTGGCCAGTTACTACGGCGGCGCCCACGGCATAAGTGCCATCAACACCATCAAGTCGATTACGATGAGCCATGATGCGGAAGTGAGCGAGAAAAAAACCGTTTCGGGCTATTCAGGCAAAGCCGTCAAGCCGATTGCGCTACGTATGATTTATGAGATGACAGGCTCTGCGTTGCTGCACAAGGCCGGCATCGAGAAGCACGTGGACATCAGCGGTATAGGCGGCATCGAGACCTGGCGCGATGCGTTGGAGTTTATCCAGCTCGGCTGCCGGAACGTGCAAGTCTGCACGGCGGTTATGCAGTACGGCTACCGGATTATCGACGACCTCATTTTGGGATTGAAGACCTATATGCACTCGCGCGGGATTACGGAGCTGAAGAAGCTTGTCGGCGAAGAACTGAAGAACATAGTCATGCCCTCCGACCTTGACCGCGAGACGATGGTCTTCCCGAAGATCGACCGCGAGAAGTGCATCGGCTGTGGCAGATGCTATATATCCTGCATGGACGGCGGTCATCAGGCGATTGAGTTCGGCGAAGACCGCAAGCCGAGGATTATCGGTCAGAGGTGCGTGGGCTGCCACTTGTGCAAACTCGTGTGCCCGACAGGCGCTATCGGCGCTGCCAAACGAATGAACAAAACCAAATAAATGGCAAAGAAAGACACAGACAAATGGTGGAAAGGCTCCGGCTTATGGGTGATGATAGTCGCTGCCGTGGTGTTGGAGGCAATCTCCTGCATCCAGTACTTTACCAATCGCGCCGCCATCAAGTATGAGGCTGAACAGCGCGCCATGACGGAGTTGCGCAAAGCGGAACTGGAAATCGAGATGCACACCATCGAGATGGAAACGGCAGCCAAAGCGCTGGCGCTGTTGGCGGAGAAGCATTTGGATAAACCGGATTCGATATTTGCCGCAACACGGCTGGCGGTAAGCGCCATTCGTGCGAATACCAGTATGGCGGTGGCGTTTGTGCCGGATTATTATCCGAAGTGCGGCAAGTATTTCGAAGCATGCAGCAGCCGGATTACGGAGGACAGTATTTATACCCGCCAAATCGGCAGCGCGGAGCACGACTACACGCAGATGGAATGGTTCCAGAACGGACTGGTCATCGACAGTTGCTGGTGGTGCGAGCCCTATCTGGACGACTCCGGCTCACAGGCCTACGTGGTGAGCTGTTCCTATCCCGTACATAACGCCAAAGGCGAAGTGGTGGCTGTCGTATGCGTTGACCTGGCGCTCGATTATTTGCAGAAAGTGTCTGAATACCTGCAAGTGTATCCGAACAGTTATTACTCCATCCGCTCAAGCAAGGGTTTGGACATCGTGCCTGTTCCGGACACTATCTCCGGGCGCAAATACAATATTTACCACGAAGAGATTGACGCTACGGGGTGGCATATCGAAATCATCATTCCGGAGGAAATAATCTTTGCTGGCATAAACAGGATAGGACGGCTTGTCGGATTGCTGATGATTATCGGTTTGGCGCTGCTGGCATTTATTTTGTCCCATATTGCGAAAACAACGCGCGAATTGGTGGATTCGAACTCGAAGAACCAGCGCATGGAGGAAGAACTGCACATCGCCCGCGCCATCCAGAGCGCCATGCTGCCGAAAGTCTTCCCGCCGTTCAGCGACCGGCTCGACCTCAATGTTTATGGCATGGTTGACCCCGCGAAGGAAGTCGGCGGAGACCTCTACGATTTCTATGTGCGGCACGATAAACTGTTCTTCTGCATTGGCGACGTCAGCGGCAAAGGTGTGCCGGCATCACTCGTGATGGCGATGACGCGCTCGCTGTTCCGCAGCATCACGGCGCACGAGGAAAACGCAGCGAAAATCGTTAGCGGCATGAACAAAGCCCTTTCCGACCAGAACACGCAGAACATGTTCCTCACCCTCTTCCTCGGCGTGTTGGACTGCACCACGGGCGAACTGAACTATTGTAATGCAGGGCACAATGCTCCGGTGCTGAACAACGCGTTTCTGTCGGTGCTGGCAAATCTGCCGTTGGGCATTGAGTCGGACTTTGTGTATCAGGCGCAAACCACGCAGATGGCTTTCGACGACATGCTGTTCCTCTATACCGACGGCCTGACCGAGGCGGAAAACGCCGACCATGCCCAGTACGGCGAACAGCGCATGCTCCAAACCCTGGCTGCCATCACGGACAGCCGCCCGCGTGAAGTGATTGACCGTGTGCAGGCAAGCGTGGAGACCTTTGTCAACGGCGCGGAACAGAGTGACGACCTGACCATGCTCGTGGTGCGTTATCAGAGGCCTGCCATCGTCATGCGCAACGACATCCAACAGATTCCCACGCTCGCAGAGTGGATAGAAGGACTGAATATCCCGGTGGAACTGAATATGCCCGTCAACCTCGCGCTCGAGGAGATTGTGACCAACGTTATGCTCTATGCTTATCCCGGCAAGAGCGGACAGGTGTTAGTCGAATTCGTCAGAAACAGCGCCGGAAGTCTCATCTTCACGGTCTCCGACAGCGGCATCGCGTTTGACCCGACGCAGCAGGCGGAAGCGGACATAACCCTTTCCGCTGAAGAACGGCCTATCGGCGGTCTGGGTATTCATCTCGTGCGGCAACTCATGGACGAAATCCGTTACTGCCGCGAAGAAGACAAAAACGTATTAACATTAATCAAACATATATGAAAACTGAAATCACAACCATCGGCAACCAAGTGATTGCAAGCTTTGAAGGCCGTCTCGACACGGCAGCTGCCATGCAAACGACAGAGGATGTCAAACCCCTGTTGGAAGCAGCTGGCAAAGAAATCGTTCTGGATTGCACCAACCTCGAGTACATCTCCTCGTCGGGTCTGCGTATTTTCCTTGCCATCCGTAAGGAAGCCGCCGCCAACGGCAGCAAAGTCGTGGTCGCCAACATCAACGAGGATATTCGCCAAGTGTTCGTAATGACAGGCTTCGTGAGCCTCTTTGACATCAAGTAAAATGGCTGCCATAGACCTTCATACGCAGCTTCTGTTGGACGAATACAACGCCGCCCGTCCTGTTCTGGAGCGGCTGTTGCAGATTGTGCTGAACACCTTGCAGGTCGAACTGGACAAGACTGGTCTCTACGTCACCACGGTGCAAGGGCGCGTCAAAACGCTGGAAAGTCTGGCGGGTAAACTGGAGCGCAAAGGTAACAAATACAACGCCCTTTCGGATATAACGGATTTGGTGGGTGCACGCGTCGTGACCTTCTACACGGACGATGTGGATCGCATCGCCGCCATGGCGGAGAAACTCTTTGATATCGACTGGGAGAACTCCGTGGACAAGCGCCGTCTGCACCAGCTTGACAGCTTCGGCTACAACTCGCTGCATTACATCTGCCGCCTGCCGAAAACCATCGTGGACGACCCCGACTGTCCGCAACTGAACACCCTCCGCTTCGAGCTGCAACTGCGCACCACCCTGCAGCACGCCTGGGCGGCCGCCAACCACGACACTGGTTACAAGTCAGGCGTGGAGATTCCGCGCGAGTACATGCGGCAGATGAACCGCCTCGCCGGACTGTTGGAGATGGCGGACGACGAGTTCAGCCGTATTCGCACCGAACTCAACGACTACCGGCGGCGGATGCAGAACCTCGTTAGCAACGGCAAACTGGACGACGTTCCGCTGGACGGCGAGACCTTCCGCAGCTTCCTGGAGACACGCCCGTTCGACCAGCTCAACAAACGTATCGCTGCGATTAACCAGGCGGAAGTGTTCGAGACTTCGCTGATGCCTTACCTCGCCGTGCTCAAAGCCTTCGACTTCCAGACCCTGGGCGACGTGGCAAAAATGATGGCAGAATGTGAGAACGATGCCTACCGGCTGGCGCGACACCAACTCGGCACAACCGACCTGGACATCGTTTCGTCTGCAATCAGTCTGCAGAACATCTGCATCGTGTACATCCTCTGTCACGGCGGCGGCAAAGCAGGCTTGCGCAGGCTGTATGACTGGCTCAACGGCGCTAACCCCCAGAACGAACAACTGGCAGAACTGACCTACAAACAAGCGGCAGCACTGCCCTTTATGCAATAAACACACCCTACAATATGGAACCAATTAAGATTAATCTGGCTGACTACGATTTGGTCGGCGAAGGAGCAAACGGTTGCAGCTACAACCACAAAACCGACTCCTCCATTATGCTCAAAATGTACTTCCGTAACTTCGACGCGGCAGTAAAAGAACTCGAACTGGCGCAGAAAGTATATGCTGCAGGTATTCCTTCTCCCGAGCCTGGCGACTTGATAACCGATGGCGAACGGCTCGGCATACGTTTCCGGCGCATTGAAGGCAAAAAATCCTACTCCCGAGCCTGTGGCGATAACCCCGAGCGCACAGAGGAATATGCCCGCGAGTTCGCGCAACTGTGCAAAAAACTCCACGCCACACACGTGGACACCACGCAGTTCGAGAATGTCAAAGACCGCCTCTATGCCATGCTCGCGGACAATCCCTTCTTCACGGACGCCGAGAAGGATAAACTGCGCGCCTTTATCGCTGCAGCACCCGATGCGGACACCGCCATTCATGGCGACCTCCAGTTCTCAAACGGCATCTTTGTCGAGCAGAACGGCGTGCGCAAACCGTATTTCATCGACATGGGCGACTTCTGCTACGGCTACCCGATGTTCGACCTCGGCATGGTTTATCTCTGCTGCAAACTCAACGGCGAGGAATGGACGCAGACCCAATACCACATGTCCAACGCCACGGCGGCGCGCTTCTGGGACGCCTTTGCACGCGAGTATTTCGGTCCTGACGCCGACCTCAACGAAATCGAAAAGACCGTCCGCATTTACGCCGGACTGAAAGTTCTCATTATCGAACGTGACACCCACTTCAAACTTCCCGAGTTCCACGCCGTACTCGAAGAGACCATCCTGAAATGATAAAATGAGAAAATGTGAAAATGAGTAAATGAGCAAATGAACAAATACCTCGACACCGACTTGCTTGACCGCGCGATAATATTCGCCGTCAAAGCCCACCATAACACGGAACGCCGCGGCAAAGGCTTCCCGTACATCGTTCATCCGATGGAGGCGGTGGAGATTGTGGCTACCATCACGCCTGACCAGGAACTGCTGGCGGCTGCTGCCCTCCACGATACCATCGAAGACACGGATGTCACCGTAGAAGACATCCGCCGCGAGTTCGGTGACCGCATTGCCGCTCTCGTACACGCCGAGAGCGACCAGTTTACCGAGGGCGTTTCCGAGGAGGACAGTTGGCACGACCGCAAACAGGCCGCCATCAACCGCCTCGCAGCCGCCTCGCACGACGCGAAGATTGTCGCGATGGGAGACAAGCTCAGCAACATGCGTGCCATCTGGCGGGACTATCAAGCCAAAGGCGACGACCTCTGGAACATTTTCCATGTCAAGGACAAAGCCTCCCACGAGTGGCATTACCGCGGGCTGGCGGCTTCGCTTTCCGAACTCTCCGACACCTTTGCTTATCAGGAGTTCCTCGCGCTCATTAATCAGGTCTTTCCCAAAGAATGAATATTATCTTTGATAATATCATGAACGCCCGCGACTTGGGCGGACTGCCCGCGGCAGACGGCAAAACCATCAAGTCCGGGCTGTTGTTGCGGACTGCTCTCTTGCAGTTCGCAACAGACAATGACATCGCGCGCCTGCAGAACGAATACCACCTCGCACGCGTCTTCGACTTCCGTTCGTTCGAGGAAACGGAGTTTCAGCCGGATAGACCGGTTCCGGGAGCTTCGCATCATATTCTCCCCACCATCGACATGCGCGCCGAACAGGACACTGGCAGGGCTATCCCCGAAGAGGCGTTCCGGGACTTGGAAAAGTACATCGTCAACTACGCCTTCTACCCTGAAGTGCAGCGCATGGCGGCGAACATGTACCCCTCGCTTATTCGCAGCGAATATTCCCAACTTCAATACGCTGCCTTCTTGCGGCTCATCGTCGAAACGCCCGAAGGAGCAGTCCTTTGGCACTGTGCTCAGGGCAAAGACCGCACAGGGTGGGGGGCTGCCTACCTGATGTTCGCGCTTGGCGTACCGCGGGACATTGTCATCCGCGACTTCGAACTCAGCAACGCCGCCTACGAACCCCTCGTCAGACGCCTTAATCAGGATGTCCTCAACAAGAGCGGCGGCAAGGCCGAAATGGCTGTCATTCAGGCGTTTATGGGTGTCAGTACGGAGAACTTCATCGCCACGCTGAACCTCATTGACCGCGAATACGGCGGCATTTATGCCTACCTCGAAAATCAGCTCTTCCTCACCCCCGACGATTGCAAACTCTTGCAAGAACGCTACCTGTTTTGACAAAAAATGCAGAAAAATGCAAAAATATTTGCATAGTTGCATTTTTTTTTGTACCTTTGCGGCTTGAATGAGTATTACAACTATGAAAAGCCTTGAAAAACTCGTCGCAGAGCGTCTCCTGGCGCTCAAAGCGATTAAACTGCAGCCGTCCAGCCCGTTCAAGTGGGGCAACGGCTGGGAGTCCCCTATTTATTGCGATGACCGCAAGATTCTCTCCTATCCCAAGGAGCGCGATTTTATGAAGCTCGAGATGTCCCGCGTCGTGGCGGAGGCCTTCCCGAAAGTGGATGTCATAGCCGGTATAGCTACGAACGCGATTGCACATGGAGTACTCGTGGCGCACCAGCTCAGCCTGCCCTTTGTGTATGTGCACCCCTTCCCGAAAGACCATGGCCTGGAGAACCAGATCGAAGGTGACCTCCGTCCGCATCAGAACGTCGTTGTCATTGAGAACCAGGTGGCTATCGGCGATAACTGCCAGAAGGTCATTGAGGCCATCCGCAACAACGGCTGCAACGTGCTCGGCGTTGTGACCATTCTGGATTATGAGCTGGAGCTCGGTCATCAGGTGCTTGGCGAGGCAAATGTGCCCCTCGTGCCGCTGACCACCTTCTCCATGCTTATCGACACCGCGCAGGAGCTGGGCTACATCCCCAAGGAAACAGCAAAGCTTCTTAATACTTGGCATAAAGACCCCGCAAAGTGGACGAAATAATATGGCAGAACAGAAATACGAAAGCAAAATAGAATCCATCCCCGCTCCCGTGGCGCAGGTTTATCCCGTGTTGAGCAACCTCAGCAACCTCGAGCGCGTGAAGGATCTCCTCCCCTCCGACAAGGTCTCCGATGTGGAGATTTCGCCGGACGTGATTAAGATGAAGGTCGACGGCCTCGGGCAGCGCATCGCTATCCGCATTGTAGACCGCATTGAGAACGATACCATCAAGTTCGGCTTGGACAATATTCCCATGCAGGCGAACTTCTGGATTCAGCTCAAGGAAGTCTCCCCCGCCGACACACGCGTCAAACTCACCGTCAAAGCGGACATACCCGTTTTCTTCCGCATGATGGTGGAGAAAAAACTCCAAAAAGGGCTTGATGACGCAGCCCGTATGTTAACGCAATTCCCCTATTCGCAATGGCAATGAAAAAATTAAGAGTACACCGCGAAGGCAGAAATATCATTATCGGACTGGTATTTTTATTGTTCGCCATCAATGTTCCGATTTTCCTGTACGAACCCCACTGGGCATTCGCCATCACGCTCGTGCTGACGGCTTTGCTGTTGGTGTTCGTGACCTATTTCTTCCGCAACCCTGTGCGCGTGTTGGAGGTGGATGACCCCAATTTCCTTATTGCACCGGCGGACGGACGGGTCGTGGTCATTGAGCCGACGAAGGAAAACGAGTATTTCCACGATGAGCGCCTGCAGGTCAGCATCTTCATGTCGCCCTTCAACGTGCACGCTAACTGGTATCCCATCGAGGGTGACATCCTTGTCTCCGAGCACCAGAAAGGCCGTCACAAAGGCGCTTGGCTTCCCAAGTCCTCCACCGAGAACGAGCGTTCGCTGGTCGTTATCGAAACGCCTTCGATGGTGCAGATTGCTGTTCGCCAGATTGCCGGTGCTATGGCACGCCGCATCGTGACCTACGCCAAAGTCGGCAACAAATCCATGCGCAACCACCACCTCGGCTTCATCAAGCTTGGCTCCCGCGTGGATATGTATCTGCCGCTGGATACGGAAATGTTTGTCGAGGTCGGTGAGCACGTTCGTGGCAACGAAACCATCATCGGCCGCCTCAATTAATCTTCAAATCTTCAAATTTTCAAATCTTCAAATAAAATTTAATACTATGGACAAATTTCAAGAATTATTTGCGCAGTACCCCTTTGCGCTGACAGACGAACAAGTAAAAGCCAACGTTGCTGACATCCTCGCAAAGCATTTTGACGAGAATAACAACGTGGAAGTATGGAAAGAGTGCTTGCACCAGATCGACCTCACCACCCTCAGTGCGGACGACACGATTGCCAAAGTCGAAGGCATGGCAAAGGCGGTCAATGAGCTGGACAAGAACTATCCGGGCGTGCCTAATGTGGCTGCCATCTGCGTTTATCCCGCTATGGTTGAATACGTGCGCAAAGCCCTCAAGGACCCGAACTTCAACATCGCTTGCGTGACTGGCGTATTCCCCTCCTCACAGAGCTTCCTTGAAGTCAAAGTTGCTGAAACAGCTATGGCGCTCAAAGCCGGTGCAACCGAGATTGACATCGTCCTCTCCGTGGGCAAGTTCCTCGAAGGACGTTATCAGGAGTGCTTCGACGAAATCGCCGAACTCAAAGCCGTTTGCGGCAAGCACCACCTCAAAGTCATCCTCGAAACAGGTATGCTCCGCAACTGCGAGAACATCTGGAAAGCTTCCATCCTCGCTATGGCGGCTGGCGCTGACTTCATCAAGACCTCTACCGGCAAAATCGCCGTGAACGCTACTCCCGAGGCTACTTACGTAATGTGCCAGGCTATCAAGGCTTGGAAAGAGAAAACCGGCAACAAGATTTGCTACAAACCCGCAGGTGGCGTAAGCACGACCGCTGAGGCTGTACAGCACTTCACACTCGTTAAAGAAATCCTCGGCGAGGACTGGCTCAACAACGAATCCTTCCGCTTCGGCGCAAGCCGCTTGGCGAACAACCTCCTTTCGAGCATCGTCGGCAAGGAAGTGAAGTACTTCTAATATTTATTATTAACACAAAAATCAAACGATTATGAAAAAGATTTTATCACTATTCGCTGCCGTGCTTTTCGCAGGCACGATGTTCGGCCAGGCGTACAAACTGGTGAAAGTTACCAGCGTACAGAACAACAAAATGTATGTCATTGAGCAAAAGGACAAAGGTCGCGTGCTCATTGGTTATAATCAGGACAACGCCATCAAATCTACGGATTCTTATGTGACGGAAGGTCTTCTCGGAGACGAACAGTATGTTTGGAAAACCGTAGAGGCCACAGCGGGTGAGTTTGCTCTTTGCAATATGGAGCGCTATGCAGATGATCCGGCAGGACACGTGTATATCAGCAATGCAAACAATGACACCAAACTCGTAATGGGTAATACCGGCAGTAATTTCCGGTTCACGTTTACCGGTAACGTGGCGCTGATTGACAACCCGGGCAATAGCAACCGTTTCATTGGCGAAACATCGGATGGTTCCGGGCTGTTCAAAGCTTATGGTTCCGGTAATTTAAGCTCCTACAATCACGATTTCTATGTGTACGAACTGCAGGAGATTACCACTCCGTACGTTTATGCAAAGCAGAAAGAAATCGACTTTGGTACCGTTGAAAAAGGTGCTACCGTTGAGTCGAAGACGGTTGAGGTTATTTTTGGTAACCTGACAGGTGCTGTTACCTATTCCTTGAGCACGGTTACTCCGTTTGCTGCTTCCGGTACGATTGCCGCTTCCGGCGACAAGATTACCATCGCTGCTTCGGCTGCTTCAGTGGAAGAATACAGCGCAAAACTCACCGTCACCTCTGCAGCTGACGGCAAATCCGATGTAGTTACCCTCAAGATGAAAGTCGTTGAAGGTGCTGACCCGAGCGCCAAATACGGCCTTTATAAAGAGGCTTTGGTAGAAGGCGACTACGTGATTTATTACAACGGAAAAGCAATGAATACCTCATTGACAGGAACAAATAATGATCGTTTGGGCTATGCAGAAGTTACTCCTGTTGATAATGTAATTACTGGTCCGGACGCTGCTATTATTTGGCACATCGCCAAATCCGGTGATTATTGGACGCTTTATAACCTGAAGGCAGATGCCTATGCCGCAACGAAAGGCTCTAAAAACACGGCAATAATGCTGGCTGACGGCACCGATGACAAGGCTTTGTGGAAACTGATGGTAAGCGACGGAGCATTCGATTTCGAAAATAAATACCGTGCTGCTGCAAGCTCAAATCCGGACAACAAATGGCTGCGGAATAACGGAACAAACGGTTTCGCTTGCTACACATCCGGCACCGGTGGTGCACTCTCTCTCTACAAGAAAGGTTACACCCCCGTTCCCACCGCAATCGAGAACACAATGGTTGAAGCGACCGCTGTCAAAGTTATCGAAAACGGCCAGCTCATCATCATCAAGGACGGTGTACGCTACAACGTAGCAGGTCAAATCGTCCGCTAATTTGGCATAACATGAACAAAATCATCAGTAAACGGTTCTTTTCGGACAATGTAGCGGAGCTTGTAGTGCAAGCTCCGCTTATTGCCCGGAGCCGCAAAGCAGGACACTTTGTCATTGTCCGAGTGGACAATAACTCCGAGCGCATGCCGCTCACTATCAGCGATGCCGACCCCGAAGCCGGCACAATCAACCTTGTCGTACAGCGCATCGGCGTCTCTTCTGCCAAACTCTGTGCCATGAACCCGGGTGACGAACTCGCAGACCTT